>NZ_JBDNIJ010000126.1:0-2408 GCF_041688325.1 Ilumatobacter sp. | reverse complement strand
GAGTACACGCTCCGCACGATCGCTCGCCAAACGGTCCGAACGCACGAGGTGCTGATCGGCATGCACGGACCCTCATGGTCCGACAGCGATGCCGGCCTCGCTCGCGAAATCTTGGGTGACGCCGTGTCGATCGACTACTTCGACGAGTCATTGCCGCTCGGAGCGGTGCTGGCGGCCCTGACTGACCGCGCATCCGGTGAACTGGTCACGAAGTGGGACGACGACGACTGGTATGGCGTCCACCATCTCGAAGACCTGGTCGGCGCACTCGAGGACTCGGGCGCTGATCTTGTGGGAAAGGCTGCCGAATTCGTTCGCCTCGAGTCGATGGACCTGACGATCCGGCGGTTTGCACAGGGCGCCGAGCAGTACAGCTCAACGTTGGCCGGTGGGACATTGTTGCTGCGAACGGCAACACTCCGCGATGTCGGCGGGTGGGAGGCTGTTCCGCGCCACGTCGATCGCCGTCTGATTGAAGCGGTGCAACGTTCGGGCGGACTTGTTTACCGGACGCACGGTTTCGAGTATCTGCTGCGGCGCAGCGGCAGCGGCCATACCTGGAGTGCCGACGACCAGTATTTCCTCGGCCAGGCATCCGCCGTGCTGGCCGGTCTTGACCTCGCCTTCTGCGCTGTCGATGACCGTGTAGATGACCCTGCAGTAGACGGTGTAGTAGATGCTTGAGCGTGCGGGAGCGATCCCGCGACACCAGGTGCCGGGTAATGAATGGGGCCGGTTGCGTCCACCGACGGGGGCCACGTGGACACCATATCCTCGTGTCTCGGTGTACATTCCGGCTCGGGCAACCGCCCAGACGCTGCATCGCACGCTTTCGGCGCTCGCGTTGCAGACCTACCCGGCAGAGCTCCTCGAGGTCATTGTCGCGGACGATTCGTCAGCGCCACCGCTCGACGTGTCGGAGTTCGATCTCCCGTTTACGGTCACGGTGTTACGCCAGGACGTCGACGGTTTCGCCGCGGGGCGTGCGAGGGCATTGGCGGCAAGCGCAGCGGCTGGGGAGGTGCTGGTCTTCCTCGATGTCGACGTGGTGCCGAGCCGATCTGTGGTTGAGTCGTACCTCCGATGGTTCGAACGGTGCGACGCGGTGGTTCCGTTCGGGTTTCTGAGTTTCGTGGACATGACGGGAATGTCTGAAGCTGAACTTGAGGTTGCGATCAGGGACCATGACCTCGCAGCATTCGACCACCTCGGGCGAGTCGATGACCAGCATTGGCGCGAGCGGACGTTCGGCGAGACCGCCGATTTGCAGCGCGAGTCGAGTGACATGTTTCGAACCCTGGTCGGCGCATCGCTTGCGGTATCCGCCGAGCAGTACGCCAGCGTCGGGGGGTTCTCTGACCTCGGGGTCCGCGGGATCGAAGACATCGAGTTCGGGTACAGGTTGCAGAATAACGGTGCTCTGCTGATCCCTGACCGGGGTGCACTGCACTGGCATCAAGGCGGGCGAACCATGAGCGGTGATCGCGTTGCTGCGATCCGCCAGGGTCGTGCGCCTTTTGCTGATGCGCTGCTTCCGATCGGTCGATTCAGAGGCGCACGGCCGGCTGCCGGCAGCCCCGTGCCGGTGGTGCCTCGGCTCTTGGTGCATGTCGATCCAGGCGTTGTCGATGCCGACGTGCTCGCCGACCAAATTCGCCTTGCCGATGGAGCTGACGTCGAGGTACGTATCGGGCTCCCCGATGATCGGTTCGTCACCGCATTCGCCCAAGTCGCGTTGACTGCGCCGATAAATTGGCAACCAGGAGTCACCGCGGCCATCACGCACCAACTGGTGGAGCGCAACCTGGGCACGCTGTTGATCGTCGGTGTCGCCGGGGCGCCGGTACTTGAAGTGATCCGGACCAGGGCGATTCGGTCGGAGCGCAGGGGTGATGCGTCCACGCCGATCTCCCGTAAGCTCTTCCCCGTCGGCGTGGCCGATGCCTCAAAGGTACGGCTGGTGTCGGAAAAGAGCGGGCCTCTTGCAAGGGTTGCAAGGGTCCAATCGATCCGTCATCGCCTCGATGGAGTTGTCGCGGTGCTCCGTGAGCGGCTGCAGCTGGCGCAGCGGCGGCCGAGGCCACCAGAATCTGAGAGAAGCACATCGTGAATGCACTCAACTCATCGTCCACCGATCTTGTCGTCATCGGCCTCGGCTATGTCGGCCTTCCGCTGTTGGTCGAGGCATCACGTGCTGGTTTTCGCTGTGTCGGGCTCGACCTGAACTCCACCGTCGTCGACGGGCTGAACAGCGGCCGTTCACACGTTGACGACGTGACTGATGAAACGGTGGCCGAGATGCTCGCCGCCGGGTTCGTCGCAACGACCAACGCCGACTGTCTGGCAACGACTGCCGCTGCGGTCATCTGTGTGCCCACCCCGCTGAAGGAAGATCAGACCCCTGACCT
>NZ_JBDNIJ010000125.1:0-34155 GCF_041688325.1 Ilumatobacter sp. | reverse complement strand
GATAGCTCCATGACCTCGTCGAGGTCTTCGGAGATCAGCAGGATCGCGGCACCTGCGGCACGCTGTTGCAGCAGCCGTTCGTGGATGTACTCGGCAGCACCGATGTCGACACCGCGCGTCGGCTGAGCAACGACCAGGACGTCTGCGTCGCAGCTGAACTCGCGGGCGATGACGACCTTCTGGATGTTGCCACCCGACAGGTTCTTGGTCGGCGTGTCGATGTTCGGTGTCTTGACGCGATATTCGGCGGTGAGGCCTTCGCATCGCTCTGCAATCGCTGACCGATTCAGGAGGCCGTTCTTCGTGTACGGATGAGTCTTGTAGTCGACGAGCATCATGTTCTCGGCGACGGTGAACTCGCCGATCGCGCCGTCGCGCATGCGCTCTTCTGGCACGTACGAGAGGCCCTTGGCGCGTACCTTGCTCGGGCTCGGCGATTGCACCCAGTCGCCGGAGATGTTCACCCCACCACGGGCAATCGGCCGCAAACCGAAGATCGCTTCGGCGAGTTCGCGTTGGCCGTTGCCGGACACGCCGGCAATACCGACGATTTCACCTGCGTGCACGCGGATCGAAAGGTTCTTCACCGCAAGGTTACCGCGGTCGCCGACGACGTCGAGGTCATCAACTGTCAGCTGAGGTTTGCCGACTTCTTGCGGAGGCACGTTTCGAGTGAGTTCGACAGGCCGGCCGACCATCAGCTCGGCGAGCTGCTCACGCGATGACTCGCTCGGGCGGGTGTGGCCAGACACTTTGCCGTTGCGGAGCACGGTGATCTCGTCGGAGAGATCCATCACCTCGTGCAGCTTGTGCGAGATGAAGATCAAGCCTTTGCCATCGTCTTGCATCTGGCGCAACGTGACGAAAAGGTCCTTCACTTCAGGTGGCGTGAGGACCGCCGTCGGCTCATCAAGGACGAGGAGTTCGGCATCGCGGTACAGCGCCTTGAGGATCTCGGCCCGCTGACGTTCGCCGACGGCGAGCTGCCAGATCAGCGCATCGGGGTCGACGTGCAGGCCGTACCGTTCAGATACTTCGGCGAGTCGTTTCTTGACGGGGCCCATCTTGGCCATGCCTCGTTTGCCACCGAGTCCGAGCGCCACGTTCTCAGCAACCGTCAGGGTCGGCACCAGCATGAAGTGCTGGTGGATCATCCCGATCCCCTGACGGATCGCGTCGGTCGGCGAGGTGATCGTGACCGGCGATCCGTTGAGTTCGATCGTTCCCTCATCAGGCGTGTACAGCCCGTAGAGGATCTTCATCAGGGTGCTCTTGCCGGCGCCGTTCTCGCCGAGGAGCGTGTGCACCTGGCCGGGGAGCACCGTCAGATCGACACCATCGTTCGCGACAACGCCAGGGAATCGTTTGGTGATTCCGGTCATCTGCAACATTGGTGTGGTCATCGAGTGCTCCCAGGTCAGATTTCAGTGCTCGGTATTCGTACTCGTGTTCAGGTCACTCGCTGACCGGGACCTCGATGGTGCCGTCGCTGATACCAGCGACGGTTGCCTCAGCGCTGGCCTTGATCGCAGCATCGAGCGGGAAGGCGTCGTTGAACTCAAGTTCGAGCCCACCGTCAGCCACCGAGATCGACAGTGCTTCGCCACCGAGGGTGCCAGCTTGGATCTTGTCGAGCACGTCGTTGAGGAGCTGCTCCCAGTGGTACACGAATGATCCAACAACGACATCTTCACCGAGGCCGGTCTGGTTCGATTGGGACCCGAGCCACGGCACACCCTCCTCGACGGCGACACCGGTCGCACCGACGACCATCTGTGCGGAGCCAGTCAACACATCGGCACCGGCACCAACGAGTGCCTTGGCTGCTTCGGATGCGAGCAGCACATCACTGAAGGAGTCGATGTAGTTGACGTTGACTTTCACATCAGGGTTCTGTGCGGCGACGCCGACAACGAAGCCGTCGATGTAGAGCTTGGCGTCACCCGCTGGTACCGGGCCGACCACACCAATGTTGTTCGATTCGGTGAGCTGTGCGGCCACGACACCATTGACATAGCCCGCTTCACCCGCGTCGACGGAATAGGCAAAGATGTTGTCGATTCCAAAGAAGTCGCTCGACGTGCCAAGCATGAACGACACGTCCGGGAAATCGGTCGCGATCTCCTGGAGCGGACCTCCGTATTGAGTGCCATGCGCAATCACCAGATCGAAACCGTCCTCGGCATACCCGCGAATCGCCGCTGCGGCATCCTCGACAACAAACGTGCCGTCGGTGACCGCGATCTCGATGTCACGGCCTTCGGCAACGCGATTGAGCGAGTCGAACATTGCCTGGGTCCACGCGACGTCGTTGACGGCGCTCGGAGCAACAAGACCGATCTTCATAGGTTCTGCGGTCTCAGCAGCAGGCTCGTCCGTCGGCTCGACGGCGGCGGCATCAGTCTCCGCTGGCGCCTCAGCGACGGGCTCGTCGGCGACGTCATCACTTCCACCACAGCTTGCAGCGACGAGTGCGAGTGCAGTCACCGCTGATGCGATGACTCTGGTTGATGTTGCTTTCATGGTGCTCCCCTTATTGTTGTAATGAAATTGGTGTTTTTGCGTGAGCGACGTATTTGTCACGCCGAACGGTCGAATGGTCGGGTGAGCGCCCCAGGTGCGGCCACCCGGCGACTCACGATCACGAGCACGACGATGGTCAAGACTGCGGGCGCCATCGCCAACAGGCTGGAATTGGCTCCTTCGACGATGCCGAGCGTCTTCAATTGCAACACTGTGGCCTGCACGATGCCAAAGAGCAGCGCGCCCAGCATCACGCCGTACGAACGCCATGCACCGAAGTAGACGAGTGCAATGGCAATGAAGCCCTGACCCGATGTCAGGTTCTGCTGGAAAATTCCGACCTCGAGCGCGAGTGCTGCACCTGCGAGCGAGGCCATAGTGCTTCCAATCAACATGGTGGCGAGGCGAGTCATGTTGACGCTCACCCCGAGCGTGTCCGCGGCCTCCGGCGTTTCGCCGACGGCACGGATGTTCAGACCGAACGTGGTCTTGTTGATCATGAACCAGACGAGGGGTACGAGGGCGAAAGCGAAGTACACCGGCAAGCTGTGCTGGAAGAAGATCTCGCCGACCTTCGGGATGTCGCTGAGCAGCGGAATGTTGACCTCGCCCAAGCCGCGGATCGGCTTCGGGGTACCGACGTTTTTCTGAAAGAGCAGATCCGTGAACCCGAGGCCAAACAGATACATGCCAATGCCGCTGATGCCCTGCTGGGCGTGCATGACCAGCGTGATGAACGCGTAGACCAGTCCCATGATGAGACCGACAACGATCGCACCGAAGATTCCGTAGACGGCGCTGCCTGTTTCGAGGGTGACGTAGTACGCCGAGAACGCACCGAGCAACATGACGCCTTCGACACCGAGGTTGAGCACACCGCTACGTTGGCCGATCGTTTCGCCAAGGCCAGCGAGCAGGAACGGGGTGCCCAATCGGATGCCCGAGGCAAGCGTGGCGACGAGCACCGAGACCGTGAAGAAATCACCCATCGGATGCCTCCCGCCCTGCCGGTCCACGTGCGGGTTCAGGTGGCGGTGATGCGGTGCCGCCGGAACCCTCGCTGCCCACCGCTTCGGCCCACGCCCGGAGGCGAGTCTTCAGCTTGAGGCTGGCGACAACGAACAACACGACGATCCCGTTGAGTGCCACGATCAGAGCAGCCGGAACCTGCAATTCCTGCTGGAGTGCAATGCCGCCTGTGAGCATCCCGCCGAAGAAGAACGACGCCGGGATCACTGCAAGCGGCGAGAGGCCGCCGAACAGCGCTGCGACGATGCCGTTGAAGCCGGCGCTCTGCGTGAACCCCGATGCGCCACCTTCCGCAATCAGACGGTGCGACTCGGAGCCGAAGACCAGCACCGCACCCGCCACGCCGGCACACGCTCCCGAGAACGCAAGGGCCTGAACAATGCTCTTCTTGACCGGCATGCCTGCATAGCGCGAGGCGTTGGCGTTATGGCCGACCGCACGAAGGCGGACGCCGAGCGCCGAACGGAACAACAAGACGTAGCCAAGTACCGCGATCAAAATTGCGATGAGAACACCGAGATGCAGGCGGGTCCCACCGGGTAGCAGCGGGAGGTCAGCGTTTTCGGTCAGACGTTCGGTCTGCTGAATCTTGATCGCGCCCGACGCCTTGTCGGTCAGCAGGTCCTGCAGCAAGAAGCTCAGAAACTGCGCCGCGACAAGGTTCATCATGATCGTGGAGAGGATCTCGTTCACGCCGGCATACGCCTTGAGCGCTCCGGGGATCGCACCCCAGATGCCGCCGCCGACTGCTCCACCGACGAGCACGAGCGGAACGAGCATGATGCGCGGCAGGTCAGGCAGCGCGAGCGCAACCACCGTCGAGGCGATGGCTCCGGCGATGATCTGGCCTTCGCCGCCGATGTTGATGACGCCGGCCCTGAACGCAATGCAGATGCCAACGCCGACCAGCAGCAGCGGCATCGCCTTGATTGACGTGTCGGCAAGTTCGTCCCACCCGCCGAAAGCGCCGTCGATCAACGCCGCGTAACCGGTGATCGGGTTGGCTCCAAGCGCAAGCAACATCACGGCGCCGAGTGACAGCGCAACAACCACGGCTCCCGCAGGAACAGCAAGGCCGACGAGCGGCGCCAGCAGCGAAGCTGCAGTACGTCCGCTCGATATTGGTTCGTCTCGAGCGCTGCCTGAGGCGCGTTCGTCGTGCTTGGTGTTCAATCGGCCCCCAGTTAACTCACTTTGCGTTTCGGGAAGATTAACAAAACGTCAAAGGCGCGATGAAAACCTCGATTTGGTGCAGCTCAGTCGAGTCGCACAGGCAGCCCTTCGGCTGCGTTCAGGAGCGCAATCAGGGTCGGCAGATGCTCGTCGGCACCGCCGCCCGCAGATGCTGTGACTGCGCCGTCAGAACCCAGCAAGAACCTCGGTCCATTGGCGGCATCGAATCGCTCCGAGTCGAGATATAGGCGCGGCTTGATCTCGGCCGGGTCGCCATTCTCCGGGCAAAACGTCAGACAGTTGCCGCACTCATTGCAGAGTTCGCTGAACACGAGGTACTGCTGACGACCCTCGATGTCGGCGAAAATTCCGTCCGGGTCGGCCTCGGCCTTCGGCGTCGGCAGCTTGAAGAAGGCATCGTTTGGACAGACCGTGACACAGAAGTTGCATGCCACACATCCCCACATCTCGAGGTCGTGCTCGACTTCTCGCGGCAACTTTTCGTTGCCTGCCAACTCGTATTTGCCTTTCGACGCACCGAGCACATCGACAAGGTGCTCGGCAGCCGTGTCCCGGTGACCGGCCTCGCGTGCTGCTGCGAGTGCTACTCGACGGAACCCGTCGAGGTCCGTTGCGCCACTTTGCACCACTGCGCCCGTCAGCGCCTTGAGCATCGGAGCGAGACGCCCGTAGCCGCCGGGCTTGAGCAAGTCGGAGCACACACTTGCCGGACGAACCCCCATGGCCACGGCGTCGGCCAGATTCTCCTTGTCAATACCAGCGGAGAAGCTGACCATGATGTCGCCGTCGTGGCCAGGGATCATCAGTTGGCCGGGCAGGGCATCGGCCAGCATGTCGAGTACCGCTGTGGCCAGCACGTGCAACGGCGGACCGGAGAGGTACATCGTCTGGTCGGGCATCCACTGTTTGTGGTTGTCGACGACGAGCGTGTTGGTCAGTTTGATACCGAACCGGTGACCACGATCTTTCGCGTAGGTATTGAGTTCGCCAATCAACGAGATTGCCCGTTCGAGTTGGAGGTCCTCTTCGAATGCCTTCGGCACGAGCTTGACGTCGGCGTAGCCGAGTTCACCGTGCACGATCTCGTCGACGCGATCCGGGCCGAGCAGCGTTGGGTTGAGCTTCACGATCATGTCGAGGTCGTGAGCGTCAATGAGATGCTTGGTGATTTGCTCGATCTCATCCGGCGGGCAACCGTGGAAGGTCGACAGAGTGACCGTGTCAGAAATCGTCGGAGAGAATTCGAGGTCGACGAACTGGGCGAACACGCCACTTGGATCGGCAGCTATCTCAGGGCGGAGGCGTTCGATTTCGGCTGTCGCATCGCGCATCGCGTCGATGAACCCGGCGACCTTCGGTGTTTGGATCCCAGCGAGGTCGTAGCCGACCGACATGTCGAAAACGTGCGGACCTGCGTCGCCCGTCTCGGGGTGTCCGACGTATTCACGGAGCGGTTCCCAGTGACGGAGGATCTCGATAATCATCCACGCCTTGGTGTACTCCTCCACACTCTGTGCGATCAATAATTCCTGGCTCCACTCGATGTTGTAGCCGACCGTCTGCATGTCGATGCAGGGTCGTGCAATCTCAAGTTCGTCGAGCACCTGGACGGTCTTTAACTCAAAGAGACGCGAACCGCCAAGCCACGACAACACGATGTTCTGGGCCATCTGGCTGTGTGGTCCCGCAGCCGGTCCGACCGGCGTTGCTGCCGGTCGTCCGAGAAACTCGAACGACAGATCGACGTCAGGATCGGGCTTCCAGAAGCGCGCCGTCGGCAGGTCGAAGATGCGTTTGCGCGTCTCCCATTCGTGGCCGATTCGGCCGAGCAGCATGCTCAGCGACATCGGTGTGAGCGGCGGTGCATCATGAGCCATGTCAGCACTTTACAAACTGTAAAGACCTGAGTGCAATGTTCTGAACAGCCTGATCATCGGTGCAGTGCATTGAGATAGCTGTACACGGTGATCCGACTGATCCCGACAGCCTCAGACACATCCTCGACTGCGCGCCGCAACACGAAGGCCCCGAGCTCATCAAGACGCCTGATTGCCTGCTGCTTCTCGGGCCGGCTGAGCGTCGGGAGCGGTCTCTGCATCTCTGCTTCGACACGGGCAATGATTCGATCGAGCGAGCCGTGAATCGGCGGGAGCCGGGCGCCGCCGACGACATCGTCACCCCAGACCAGCGGCACATCAGAGCCCTCGACATCACTGGGCCGAACGGACTGCGCGCCCATGGCATCGATGAGCGGCTGCAACGCAGCGATCAGCGGGTGCGGGTCGACCACGTGGAAGATCGTAGAGCGTTGATCATGACACGGCGCCAACGCGCACGACTGTCGATTCAGGCTTCGAGCGCGGCATGCAGGCGGACGGCCTGCTCCGAGGCTTTGGCACGAATCTCGTCGGCGTCAACGCGGGTCGCGACACCATCCCGTAAGGCCGGCTCACCATCGATGTCGACGTCAATCGCACGAATCGTCGGGGTGAACGCGACGTGCCACGGCTCGATCGTCCCGTATGACCAGGTGACTCGATCGTTCTGTGCCTCGGGGAAGAGCTCCCAGCCCCCCTGCAGCCACGACCAGGCCGCATCCGGGCTTGCCTTGACATCGTGATCGCGATGTTTGACGTACGCCAATTGGAACTCAGCGAGCATGTCGGCTCCGATCCCGTCGGTTCCGAGCGCGGTCGGGTTGCTGAACCGGGACGGGTTGGCGTACCCGACCGAGTTGTTCATGTTCGACCGAGGATTGTGCACAATCGTTCCACGCAAGCCGTGATCGTCGGGCAGATGGACGCCGTGGATCAGCATCCAATTGTCACGCGTGAGTTCGCGAATGCGATCCTCAACACCGATGTCGTCCGGCCCCTCGGCCACGTGAATGTGCACACCGACGCCGTGCTTGTCTGCCAACGCAGCGGCCGCCGCAAGCGAGTCGTCGGAACACGTGAACGCGGCGTGCACCCCGACCATTCCCTTGCGCATGCCATCTCCGGGTGTCACAAACTCCTGGAGGTACCGGTCGTTCTCGGCCAACCCGAGCGCGGCGCCTTCGACGCCATGCCGGTCGGTGACGCCATAGCACGTGTTGATCCGCACCCCGACCTCGTTAACGGCTTCGGCGATGACCGACAGCGATCCTTCGATGGCGTTCGGTGATTCGTGATGGTCAATGATCGCCGTCGTGCCCGCTTCGAGTGCTTCGAGTGCACCGAGTTTTGCCGACCATTCGATCATGTCGAGATCGAGCGCCATGTCGAGCCGCCACCAAACGTTCTCGAGAATCCCGAGGAAGTTCGATGGCGTCGCCGGCGGGGCGGGCATACCCCGCGCGAGCGACGAGTAGAGGTGGTGATGCGCGCAGACGAGGCCGGACGTGCTCCCCCGTGACTGGCTCATCTCAGGTCCAGGCGCTTGCGCGCTCGCGGTTACTTTCATTGATCATCGGGAGCTCGTTGTGCCACGTACCGGAGTGCTGACGGAGCGCAGCAGCCACAGCGCCAGCTGTCGGCACGAGCCCGATTTCACCAACGCCCTTAATGCCGTAAGGCGAGTTGGGCTGAGCCGCTTCGACCAGAATCACATCGACGGTCGGCATATCTTTCGGCCGGATGATGTCGAGTGACTTCAGCGTCGTGTTGGTCGGACGGCCAGTCTCGTCACAAGGGAATCCTTCGGTCATCGCGTAGCCCAGACCCATGTGCACGGAGCCTTCGATCTGGCCTTCGCAGAGCATCGGGTTGACGGCACGACCAACGTCGTGTGCGGCCGTAATGTTTTCCACCGTTCCATCCTCGGCGAGCACGACGACCTGCGCCGCGTAACCGAACGTAGAGTGGATAATCGGGTTCTCGATCGGTTTACCAGCTGCCTTCGCAGCGGCAATCTCACCAAGTGAGCTGGTCCAGTCGACTCGGTATTCTCCCTCGTAGTCGACACCGACTTCGCGACCGCCAGCGATGGCTGCTTCGCAAGCCGCCTTGACCGAGCCAGCGCCCATCAGGGTGCCTCGGCTGCCCGTGGTCTGACCGGCACCGAGCTCGCGTGTCGAGTCGACGATCACGTCGATCTGCTCCGCTTCGATGCCGAGTTCCTCGATGGCAACCTGCATGACAACGGTGTGGATGCCCTGGCCCATCTCGGTCCAGCAGTGACGGATCTCGACACGGCCGTCTGCTCGGAAGTGCACGACAGCCTTAGCGATCTCCTTGAAGCCGTTGCCGAGGCCAGAGTTCTTCAACCCGAGGCCCAGGCCGACCGACTTACCAGCAGCGACAGCAGCGTCGTACGCAGGCTTGACAGCGTCGAGGCACTGACGTGCGCCCTTGCAACCGTCGTCCATGACTTGGCCGGGGCCCCACGTGTCGCCGGGCATCACGACGTTGCGGTCGCGGATCTCCCAACCGGAGATGCCGACCTGCTCAGCCAACCGATCAAGCACGCCCTCCATCGCGAACTGCGCTTGGTTGGCACCGAACCCGCGGAATGCTCCGCACACCGAGTTATTGGTGCGAGCTGCGATGGCTTCGACGTCGACGTTGCCCACGGCGTACGGACCGGTTGCGTGACCGGCCGCCCGTTCGAGCACCTTCATGCCCACTGATGCGTACGGACCGGAGTCGCCAATCATGCGAACCTTGATGGCTGTGAGCTTGCCATCAGCATCGCAACCGGCGTCGTACTGCATACGAATCGGGTGGCGCTTCGGGTGCATCAGCAGCGACTCTTCGCGCGACAGCGTGATCTTGACCGGCGCTTCGAGATGCCATGCCGCGAGCGCCGTGTGCGCCTGGTTCGACATGTCTTCCTTGCCACCGAACGCGCCGCCGTTGGAGACAAGTTCGGTCGTCACACGGCTGGTGTCAATGTCGAGCATCGCGGCGATGTCATTGCGATCGTCCCAGATTCCCTGGCCACCGGAGTACACGTACAGACCCGGTTCACCCTCGCCCACGCCCGCACCCGCGCCGACTCGCGTCGGCACAGCGAGCGTCGATTCTGGTTCGAGGAATGCATGCTCGATGCGTTGTGTCTGGAAGGTCTCCGACACAGTGAACGACGACGATGCGAGGGCGGCGTCGGCGTCGCCGCGGGTGTACGTGGACGTCGACAGGATGTTTCCGTCAAGCTCCCACACTGCCGGCTCGGACGAGTTGATCACGCGGACCGGATCGACCATTGGTTCGTGCACTTCGTATTCGACCGCCACGAGTTCGGCGGCGGCACGCGCGATTTGTCGAGTGTCGGCAACGACGACTGCAAGCACATCACCGAGGTAGGAGGTGCGTCCACCGACCGGAATCATGATCGGCCAGTCCTTGTGAATGATTCCGACGCGCTTCACACCAGGGATGTCTGCAGCCGTGAAGACACCGCGCACACCATCGACGGCAAGTGCCGCTGATGCGTCGATCGACGTGATGTCAGCGCGGGCGTGATCGGCCAGACGGAGTGCCCCGTGGAGACAGCCCTCCGGGTTCATGTCGTCGATGAAGTCGCGAATGCCGATCGACAGCTCGCGGCCTTCGTACTTGATGCCGCGTGATCCAACGCCACGCGGCTGGACCACAACAGGAATGTTGTCCTGGGCCAATGCTTCGACGGCGTCGAGGACCTTGATGTAGCCGGTGCAGCGGCAGAGATGGGCACCCAGGTGGCGCGATGCCTGCTCGCGAGTCAGGTCGGCACCGTTCTTGTCGATCAGTGCCTTCGTTCGGACAACGATGCCCGGTGTGCAGAAGCCGCACTGCAGGGCGCCGCATGCAGCGAATGCATCGGCCATCCGCTGCACCTCTGCCGGGTCGAACCCTTCGAGCGTCGTGACTTCTCCTCCGTCGATCTTCTCCATCGATGTCTGGCACGAGACACGCGCCTTGCCGCCTATGAGCACGGTGCAGCAACCGCACTGGCCCGTCGGGGAGCACCCGTCTTTCGCCGACGTGATACCGAGTTCATCGCGGAGTGCCGCCAACAAATGCGGGTGGTCGTCGCGGGCCGTGACCTGCTCGCCGTTGAGGACAAATTTGCTCATGAGATAACTCCGTCTTGCTTCGTCGAGCCGGGCGCAATTGCACCCTTCTGTGCCGTGATTCGTGTGTAGACCTCTGGGCGTCGGTAGCGCTCGAAGTCGAACAATGTCTCTTTGTATTGCTTGCACCAGTCGAGGTCGCACCGGGCGGTGACCAGTTCGTCGCCGATCGTCACGGCCTGCGCAACGATCTGGCCAGATGGCGCAATGATCGCCGACTGAGCGAGCGACTCGACACCCTCTTCAATGCCGCCTTTGGCAACACCGACGACCCACGTGCCGTTCTGGTACGCGCCAGCCTGCATCACCAGATGGTTGTGGAACCCGGCGAGCGCGTTCTGCGTAGGGTCAGGGGCATAGAACATCGGCGTGTTGTAGCCGATCATCACCAGCTCGACGCCCTGCAATCCCATGACGCGGTAGGTCTCGGGCCAACGCCGGTCGTTACAGGTGGCCATGCCGACGACACCGTCGAACGCTTCGAAGACCGGAAAGCCCTCGTTGGACTCTTCGAAGTACCGCCGCTCCAGATGCTGAAACTGGCGCCACGGCTCGTGCGCTTCATGGCCAGGGATGTGGACCTTGCGGAACCGACCGACGATCGTGCCATCGCGTTCGACCAGGATCGTCGTGTTGAAACGATGGACCACACCGTCATCGTCAGGCTCGGTGAGTTCGGCGAACCCGAGGCTGAAACCGACACCGAGTCGCTTGGCCTCGTCGAACAGCGGCTGCGTTTCCGGGCCCGGCATCGAGCGCTCGTAGTACGAGTCGAGCTCGGTCGTGTCGCCCGAGATGTTCGACGCGTCCCCCTCATCGAGGTACCAGCGCGGGAAGAAGGTCGTGAGCGCCAACTCGGGAAAGACCACCAACTCGCAGCCGGCCACAGCGCCTTGCTGCAGCAAGTCGATCAGGCGCGAAACGACCGTCGCACGCGGTTCGTCGCGGGCAATAGGGCCAAGTTGGGCAGCGCCGACATTGAGATAGCGGGGCATCAGAAGTCTGTTTCTGCAAGGGCGAGCATCGTTCGGAGCAGCACGTTGGTGCCCGCTTCGAGGTCCGCTGGTTCGGTGTATTCCGTGACGTTGTGGCTGATGCCATTGACGCTCTTGGTGAAGATCATCGCCGTCGGGCACACCCGAGCGAACATTTGAGCATCGTGACCGGCTCCTGAGGGCATCCGACGATGCGTGAGCCCAGCCGCCTCAGCGGACTGCTCGACGATATCGATGACACGTGGGTCGAAGTCGACCGGCTCGAAGCGGGCGAGTGTGCGGGTCTGCACACCGACGCCCTCGCGCTCAGCTGCCTGGGCGACGAAGCCGCGAAACTTGGTCTCGGCCAGCTGCAACACTTCTTCGTTGGTGTTTCGGAGGTCAACGGTCATCGTGGCCACCGACGGCACGACGTTGACGAGATTCGGGATGAGGTCAATTGCCCCGACCGTGCCGACCTGCGGTTCACCGAATTCGCCCGTCAGATCGCGTACGAAGGTCACAATCTTTGATGCGACGTAGGCGGGGTCGTGGCGGAGACGCATCGGCGTCGTGCCGGCGTGACACGATTGTCCGTTCAACGTCAGCTCGGTCCAGGAGATGCCCTGCACACCCTCGACGACGCCAATCGTGATGTCTTCGTCTTCGAGGACCGGTCCCTGCTCGATGTGGAGTTCAACAAACGCATGCGGCGTGGGCCCGGGAAGAGGTGCCGGACCCGAGTAGCCGATTCGGTCAAGTTCTTTGCCGACAACGGCACCGTCACGGTCTTGGATGAGCAGCGCGTCTTCGAGCGACAGACCGCCGACGTACACCAGGCTGCCCAGCATGTCCGGCTGGAAACGGGCGCCCTCTTCGTTGGTGAAGAACCCGACGGCGAGTGGCCGGTCGAGTTCGAGGCCGGCCGCAATGACTGTTTCGATGACTTCGAGGCCGGCGAGTACCCCGAGGTTGCCGTCGTACTTACCGCCTGTTCCAACCGTGTCGATGTGTGAACCGGTCATCACCGGTGGGGTGCCAGCCGCGAACCCGGGCATCGTCGCGATCACGTTGCCGATGCCGTCGATCGTGATGTCAAGGCCGAGATCACGCATCCAGGTAACGACCAGGTCGCGGCCGCTCAGGTCTTCGTCGGTCAACGCGAGCCGGGCACACCCGGTCGTTCCCGGAATCGCACCGATCTCGCCGAGTGCCTCGATGCGCGCCACCAATCGCTTGGGGTCAATCGACAATTCTCGAGACGCGCTGTTGTTCACTCTTCCGACAATAACAAAAATGCTTTACAAAACGTCAAGGATCGCTCGGGTTCATTGTGCATTCACCGTTCCGACATGGCGCACGGAGCAGGGCGAGTAATCTCCCAGCATGGCAAACGCACATCTCGAAGTCCTCGTGGAGCCATTTCGCGAGAATGATCCCGGCCCGCACGTGTCAGCCGTCATCGAAGCTGCAACCGCCGCTGGCCTCGTGCCCGACATGGGCCCGTTTGCCACTGAAATCCAGGGCGACATCGACGTGCTGGCAGGTGCCATCGCCGAGATGATCCGGGCCGGATTCTCCAACGGTGCCACCGCAATGCAGCTACGCATCGAAACCACCTGAGCCGCTCTGACCTGTCACACCAATGTCACACCCAGGTCAGACCAAAGTGCGACAAACCGCTGCGCCACGCTCTGGCCACGTCGCTGAAATGACCGTCAGCTGGTACGTGTCAGGATGCGCAGCGATCCAGTGGCTGCGCGTTCTTCGAAGCGATCTGACGCCAAGGCGGGCAGATAAATTTGCTCGTAAGGCGGTCGGCCTCCGTCGGCCGGATCTGGGAACACGTCGTGGATCGCCAACGTGCCACCCACGGCAACATGGGGCGTCCAACGTTCGTAGTCGAGCCGTGCCGGTTCTTCACCGTGTCCGCCATCGATAAAAAGAAAGCTCAGCGGAGTGGTCCATGTCGCGCCGATCGTCGGCGAACGCCCAACCAATCCCACGACGGAGCCTTCGAGGCCGGCGTCATGAATCGTCGCCCGGAAAAACGGCAGCGTGTCCATCTTTCCAATGCGCTCATCGACAACCTCAATGTCGTGGTGGTCCCAGCCGGCCTGGTTCTCTTCAGAGCCGCGGTGATGGTCGAGTGCAAACAGCAAGATGCCTGCACCCTCGGCCACATCGCCGAGCCACACCGTTGATCGGCCACAATACGAGCCAAGTTCGAGCATCGGCATCCCAGGCATCGCCGCAGTCGCAGCGCGCGCAGCTTCCCACAGCGCATCTCCCTCTTCAGCCGGCATGAAGCCTCTGGTGGAAAGCGCAAGCGAACGACGGCCCTCAGACAGCATGGCGACAGTCAATCGTTCAGCTCGACCAAGTGTTCCAGTGGATGATCGTGTCGGGGTCGGGCCGCATCGCTGTCTTGAAGTCCGTCCCCTTCGTGTAGGCGAGCGGACTGAGAACGGCTTGCTGCACCGAGTCAAACGGGATCCCGACAACATCGGCGATCTGCTCTTCCATCATCAACCCGACAGTGGTCCAGCATGTACCGAGCCCGCGGGCGCGTGCCGCCAACATGAAGCTCCACATTGCCGGCAGTACGTTGCCCATCGATGAGGCTGCCGACATTGCAGGTACACCGTCCAGCCGGCCAGTCTTCGTGCAGGCAATCACCAACGCCGGGGCGTCGGCCATATGAGCTGCGAGGTACTCAGCTGAGTCGGTCACGCGGTCTTGCTGCGCCTGACCCTCCGCCGTTTCGCGTTGCAGCGATCCTGCGTACACACCGTCCATAGTGCGGTAGATATCGAAGCACTTGCCGTAGATCTCACCGATCGCAGCCCGTTTTGCCGGGTCGGTGACCACAACGAACTGCATCGTCATCGTGTTCGAACCGGACGGGGATTGCATCGCCATTGCCACGCACTCACGAATCAGATCGTCATCGACCGGGCGATCAAAATCGAGGCGTTTACGCACCGCACGGGTGGTGGAGAGCAACTGGTCGGACGACAAATCAAGCTGTGACATGCAATGACCCTAGAACGGGCGACCAATTCGGGCCCGAACCGTGGCAACATTGGTCGGGCATGACCGCTGACAGCGAAAGCCCCCACTATCCAGCCGAGCCGACGCCAGGCAATCAGGCGGCGTTGGACAATCTCGTCAAGCTGCTCGACCTCGAGGTGATCGAGGTGAACATATTCCGGGGTGCGTCGACTGATGAAGATCGTCAACGGGTCTTCGGCGGTCAGGTCGCAGGTCAAGCCCTCGTTGCTGCTGCGCGGACAATTGACGAGCCCGGCCGCATGGTCCACTCGCTCCACGCCTACTTTCTTCGCCCAGGCGACCCGACGACACCGATCCTCTACGAAGTCGATCGCATCCGCGACGGCCGCAGCTTCACCACTCGCCGTGTCGTGGCCATCCAGCACGGCCGAGCGATCTTCAACCTGCAGGCCAGCTTCCACAATGAGGAGCCAGGTCTCGACCATCAGCTCTTGATGCCGACCGGCCTCCCAGAGCCCGAGTCACTCCCCGATTTCAAGACGCGCAACGCGCCATACGCAGACCAGCTCGGCGACTACTACGAGCAGCCCCGACCGATCGACCTGCGGTACGTCACCGGTGACCCAATGAGTCGCAACGGCGAGAAATCGACCTCGCAACAAGTCTGGTTGCGCACCAACGGCCAGCTTCCTGACGACCCGGTGCTCCATGCCTGCATCGTCACGTACGCGAGCGACATGACGTTGCTCGACACCACGATCCTCCCCTTCGGCATGTCATGGGCGAGCGGCGACGTGCAGATGGCCAGCCTCGACCATGCCATGTGGTTCCACCGCCCGTTCCGCGCCGACGACTGGCTGCTCTATGACCAGACAGCGCTCAGCACATCATCAGCGCGCGGCCTTGCTGGCGGCGCGATCTTCACCTCCGACGGACGCCTTGCGATCAGCGTGGTGCAAGAAGGCCTCACCCGGGTGGGCCGGGCTTGAGCCACCGACGCATCCTCGTCGCATCCGTTGTCGGTGCTGCACTTACCGTTGCGGCGTGCGGCGGTGGGTCCGAGTCCTCCGGGAAAAATCCTCCGAACGACCCGACCGCCACGTTCGCAACCGTCCCGGAACCCGAGGAGTCATCAACCGAGTCCGAGGACACCGGGGTCGCAGCTGACGAGTCAATCGCCACGACCCTCCCCGAACTCGCACCCTCCGGCGGCAACGACCTGCCGACTGGCACGCCAGAGGAGCTGTCCACTGCTCCGGCCACCACCATCGCTACAGGCCCGCTACCAATTCCGGTCGTCACCCTGGTCGATGCCGGCACGTTCGACACTCCTGTCGAGTTGTTCAGCCGCGTTGGCGACCCGCGCCACTTTGTCGTCGAGCAGAACGGCCGGATCATTGCCGCCGACGACTTGTCGGCCGAGGTGATGCTCGACATCACCGACCTGACGGCAGCCGACGGCGAGCGCGGCCTCCTCGGCGCGGCATTTCACCCCGCTCAAGATCTCGCCTACGTGCATTACACCAACGGCGATGGCACCACCGTCGTCGACGAGTACGCCATCGACCCGGTCACGGCAGTATTCGACCCCGGCAGCCGTCGCGAAGTGTTGACCGTCGAGCAGCCTTTCGGCAACCACAACGGTGGCGAACTCGCCTTCGGCCCCGACGGGTTCCTGTACCTCGGGCTGGGTGACGGCGGATCAGCCAATGATCCCGAGCGCAATTCGCTCGCGTTGGCGAGCCGACTCGGCAAGATCCTCCGCATCGACCCGCGCGAGTCGGGCAACGAATCGTTCACAATCCCAGCCGACAATCCGTTCATCGGTGTCGAGGGAGCCGACCCTGCCATCTGGGCGTTGGGTCTGCGCAACCCGTGGAAGTTCTCCTTCGATACGCCAACCGGCGATCTCTGGATCGCCGACGTCGGTCAGGGCGATCTCGAAGAGATCAACTATGCGCCAGCGATCGACGGCCAGGGTGCTGGCCGCGGCCTCTCGTTTGGGTGGAGCGCCTTTGAGGGAACTGCTCGATTCAACGACGACCAGGACGCCGACGGTCACACTCCTCCAATCGTCGAGTACAGCCACGATGATGGCGACTGTTCGGTCAGCGGTGGAGTGGTCTACCGCGGTGAGGGCATTGCCGACCTGCAGGGTTGGTTTGTCTACGGCGACTTCTGCTCGGGCCGCATCTGGGGATATGACCCCACCTCGCAACCCGGCGCGCCGATCATTGTCGAACTGGCTCAGCAGCCGAACCTCGCAGCGATCGCGATCGGCGGCGAAGGCGACCTGTTCGCCGTCAGCAACGTTGGCACCGTGAGTCGCTTCTCCCGAGCCTGACTCGCTCGCCCTGTCTGCGTGATGGTTTTGGTCAACATGTCAACCACAACCATCACGCAGACGCCTGGGAAGGGGGAAGGGGGAAGGGGGAAGAGGGAAGAGGGTCAGCCGACTCGCTCAAAGGCGACGCTGCGTTCGGCCGGGTCGGCGCTCACCAGTTTGACCTGGATGTCATCGCCGGGATCGACATGGCGTGCCACCACTCGGGCAACCACGGCGGGATCGCAGACCTGGATGCGAGCACCACGGTCGTCTTCGTCGGTGATCACCGCATCGAACACTTCGCCCTCACGGCCTTGTAGCACGATGGCCTCGGCGAGGTCGATGACAGCGCGGTCGACGCGGTTTGCACGAGTGTCACCCTGGCGCATGGCTTGAGGCAGTTCGGTGAACGCATGCTCGACCTCGTCGGGAACGGCATCACCGTTGGCAACAGCCAACGCAGCTTCGATCACGTAGCGGTCCGCCAGGCGACGGAGCGGCGCAGTGACGTGGCTGTATGTCGCGGCAACAGCCGCGTGCCATGGCTTCTCATTCGAGTCATACGGCTCGTACGCAGCGCCGCCGCTGGCCCGGCGAACTGCGAGAAGGAAGGCCGACGTTTTCGGATCGTCTTTGGGCAGCGATTCATTGAACGAGGCCAGTGACTGGTCCTTCGGCCACTGCAGCCCGAATGCCCGCGCGGTGTGACGCAGTCGACCAAGGCGGCTCTCGTCGACGGCCGGCATCGTGCGGAACAACCCGGTCTTGGCGGCGAACAGCGCATCGGCGACTGCCATGTTTGTGGCGAGCGACATCGCAGCGTTCTGGTTTTCGGCATCGTCGCGCGGCCGGAACTGGAGTGCGAAGCCACCATCGGTGCGAACGACTTCTTGCTCAGGCATCTGAATCCGATCGGCACCACGCGCCTGCTCGCCAATCTCGAACCGTCGCGCAAGTTCGGGAAATGCCTCGGGAAGGTCCGAAGGCGTCACCGTTGAATAAGCGAGTTTCGCTCGGTTTCGGATCATCGACCGTTCGACGCCGTCGAGTCGAACCCCGCCATCGGCTGCGATCTTGACCGTGAACACGACCGCTGGCTTCGGGCCGCCCGGAAGGAGGCTGCCGGCATCTTCTGCGATGCGCGGCGGGTGGAGGCCGGCACGAGCGTGCGGCATGTAGACGGTAACGCCCCGCTTCCATGCTTCATGATCGATGGCGTCGCCGGGCCGCACAAACCAGCCGACATCGGCAATGGCGTAGTGCAGCACGACGCTGTCGCCCGACATCTCGATAGCGAAGGCCTGATCGAGGTCAGTGCTGCTCGCCGGATCAAGCGTCAGGAAGTGCATATCGGTCCGATCGACGTGCGGCGACTGACCGTTGCCGAGTGGCCGTTTGGCAGCGACCTCTGCAGCTGCCAGGACCTCCGGCGGATAGTCACCCGGGACGTCAAAGTCGACCTCCAGTTGGGCAAACCCTTTCCGGAAGTCAGCGAGCGTCTCCGAAGGCATGCGCATCCACGCACGATACGACGCACTCACGAACACGGAGCAGTCATCCAAGCCGAACGGAGGCCCGGCGACCTCTGGGAAGAGTCCGGACTGTCACACCCAGGTCTGACCGAAACGTGACACGGACCGAAACGTGACACGTGGACATCAGGACGCTCAGCAGTAGCCGCCGCGATATCCACTTTTGGCCCGAGGGCAAAGGATCACTCAGCAGCAGGGTCGCCAGCAGCCGTCAGTCTTTCAACAACCCTCAGGGCGCTCAGGTGGTCCGAGGACAAGGTGCGCCACGACGAAGTTGCCTCCGGCAACGAGGAGTTGGCGGAACGCAGTGATCGGGCCTCCTATGCGGCCTGAGCTAGCGGCGAGCGCCCATGAACATGCCTTTGAGCGCTTCGTAGTGCTCGATGACATGACCGGCGCCGAGGACCACTGCTTCGAGTGGCACGTTCGACATTCGCACTGGAACTTGGGTTTCCCGTTCGATCCGTTCGGCGAGCCCGCGCAGCAGACCGCCACCGCCGACGAGATACATGCCACGCACAAGGAAGTCCTGCGACAGTTCGGGCGGCGCCTTCGACAGGCACCGGATGACCGACGCGACGATCGACGAGATGACGTCTTCGATGGCGAACCGCACCTCTTCAGGTGTGAGGAGCACAGTTTTTGGGAGGCCGGTCATGAGGTCGCGCCCACGCACCTCGGCCTGGTTCTCGTCGCTCGTCGGATCAGCCGACCCGATCGCGACCTTGATCTCTTCGGCTGTCCGCTCGCCGATGGCGATGCCGTGTTCGCGACGGACATAATTCTGGATGGCGGCGTCGATATCGAACGACCCGACCCGCACTGCTTCGAGCGCAACGATGCCGCCGAGCGAGATGACTGCGGTTTCCGAGGTGCCACCGCCGATGTCAATGACCATGTTGCCGACGGGCTCGTCGATCGGCAGGTCAGCGCCGATAGCTGCCGCCATGGGCTGTTCGATCAGGTTGGCGTCGGCTGCGCCTGCTCGACGGGCAGCATCGGTGACCGCTCGGCGCTCGACTTCGGTAATCGCTGACGGCACACAAATGACGACCTTGGGACGAGTGAATCGGCTGACGCCGACGCGCTGCAGCAACAGGCGGATCATGCGCTCGGTGATCTCGAAGTCAGTGATCGCCCCGCCGCGCAATGGACGCACCGCAACGATGTAACCGGGCGTACGCCCGATCATCTGCCACGCCTCACGGCCAGTCGCAAGCACTTCGCCGGTCTGCCGGTTCAGGGCGATGACCGACGGCTCGTTGAGCACGATGCCGCGGCCCTTCATGTACACGAGCGTGTTTGCCGTGCCGAGGTCGATCGCGAGGTCACGTGCCATCAGGCAGACCTGGCCAGCAGGGCGAAATTCAGAAGGCTGCGACGTTGCATGACAGCTTCATTCTGCCTCAGGACAAGCGCAGAAATCGGGAGCCTCGACGCGGCACCGGTCACGAATTCAACGAATCGTCGTCATCAGCGTCCCGCTCAGCCGACTTGACCCGATCGACGGTGGGTTTGCGAGCCTCCGACGAGAGTGCATCGATTTGTCGGCGAAACGAGTCGACGCCGTCCTCGTCGGCTCGCCCGCGGAGTGCGAGGCCGAGAATCACGGCGACCACCACGATGGCCAGCACACTGATGACCACGATCATTCAGAGTTCCCGACTGATTGTGCATCGCGGATGTCGTGTGCCCCGGTGCCCCAGTCGGCGCCGTCGGCCCAGACTTCGTGCTTCCAAATCGGAGCTGTTTCCTTCAGTGCGTCAATGGCAAACCTGGCAGCCTCGAAGGCGCTCGGTCGATGCGGCGAAGAAACGATCGCAATGACCGACGACTCACCGATCTGCAACTCGCCGGTGCGGTGCAACAACACGACGCGACCGACGTCAGGCCAACGCACGCGTAGTTCGTCGCCGATGGCCTCGAATCGCACAACTGCTTGTTCCTCATACGCCTCGTAGGTGAGGTGCTGGACGCCGTCACGGCCTTCGGCATGGTTCCGAATTGTTCCGCTGAACAAGACAACAGCACCACAGTCAGGCCGAACAGCCCACTCGTAGGCAGCACCAATCGGCAGTTCCTGAGCGGTGAGACCGAACCAATTGTTGCCTTGCACCGGTGCATCCACGCTGGTCATCGTAGCCGACCTGGTGACATCGTCAGGTTGCCGCAACACGTTTGACTCCACATTCGTTGCGCGATGGCCATTCCCGATTCCGCATCGGCCCCAGCCGCGATCACCCATGGCGATTTCAGCACTACAGTCTCCAACTCGTGGAACGCGCACCGCTCCCCCCGCATGAAAGAACGTGGAGGCATCCATCCGAGATTGGCCCGACACGGGTCGAAGTCGATCGTGGATCCGGCCATCGGTTTGTCGCGCTTGCCACCGGGGCGCTTGCTGTTGCTCTCATCGCCGCGCTGGTCGTCACGGTCACGCCAGGTGGATCAGCCGACGCCCCCATCGCCGTCAGCGCCTCAACCTCACCTCCGGTTCGTGAGTCGATTCGTGCCGCTGCGAACACGGCCATCGCCGCTGCAGAAACGATCCGCTCGGTCCGCTTGGTCGAGGCAACCGCAATTCCGAGCGCCATCGCCGATGTCCCTGCTGGCGCATATCGCTCGGCCGATTCATCGGACCCGCAAGCGGTGCTGCCCGACCTCCACGATCAGGTCCTCGTCCTGACCGACCAGTACGCCTATTCGGTTGCCTGGAGCGACGTTGCACGTCTCGACGTGGCAGGCGACGCTGTGGTCGTGCGCTCCAATGGAGAAATCGTCGCTCGTTTCAGCAATGGCCGCTTGATCGTCAGCCACGACTCGTTGGTCGGCTCGGCACTCGCTGCCGACTGACAGCAACGAACTCTGTCAACGAACTCTGTCACCGAACTCTGTCAACGAACTCTGTCAACGAACTCGTGGAGCAACGCTCAACCCTGTCGAGCGCGCCACCAGCGACGCCCAACCAAGACCGCAACGATCGTGATGACCAGCCCAAGGCCGACACCGACGCCGAGCGACAGTTCTTGCCGACGCTTTGGCGACACCATGGTCCACCATCGTGCTTCGGTGCCTTCGACATACGCCTGCTCGTTCGTGACCGTCGGCTTCCACCCTTCGGCCAACAACCGTCCGTTCGAGACGACCCAAGGTTCGCGGGTGTAGGAGCGCAAACCTGGCGGAATCGGGCCCCGCTGGAAACGCCAGCGGACGGCGCCAAGTACTTCTGAGACCCGCTCCGGAAGCGGGATACGCGGCCGCTCGCCTGACAGCGCTCGAACTCGCTCGCCCGGAATCCATCCTTCAGGTGCAACGTTGTAGACCCCGTCGAGACGGCGCTGCACCGCCAGCACGATCGCGGAGGCCAAATCATCGAGGTGCAAGAACTGCGACGGCGGGTCGTCTTCGGCAAAACGTTGGCCGAGGCCCGAGACCAGTGCGCCTGCGAGTTGGGACGTGCCGTCTTCAGCGAGGGAAATCGCCGGGCGCAGCACCGATGTCGCTCGACCGGGCCTGCTCCGACGCCACTGCTCGACGAGTTCCTCGGCCGATGCCAGTTGGCGGGCGAACACGAACTCGGTGTCGGGACGAAGCACCGTTTCTTCCGTGAGGGGAAACGGGTTGTTAGCGTTGGCGCCGTACACCATGGCCGACGACACGAACACCACTTGGTCCGCCGAGACCACATCGGCGATGCCGAGACTCGTCGTCGCATGCTGTGTCGAACTCTCACGGTGTTTGGCAAGCCAGTCATGATCGTTGCTCGCCATATCGATGACGACATCAGCGGTGTCACCGTCAAAATCGTCCAAGCTGCCAGTTGTCTCGAACACCGTCACGTTGCCCAGAGCCCGAAGCCCCTCGACCACTCGTGTTTGCAGCGGCCCTGTCGCTCCGGTGATGACGACTGTGAGTTCGCCCGTCGTCGCTGACATCACGTTGCCGGGGGCATCGATCAGCGCTGTCACCAACCCGACGCTAGTGCCGCCGCGGCCTCGACGGGAGGTGTGTCCACTTCGGCGATGTCGACCGCGGCCAGATCGCCGCTGCCTCCCGTATCCTTCGAGCATGGACGACGGCAACGACGACGCCATCACACCCGGTGGAGATGACGCTGGCAACAACCCGTTCGCGGGAATGCCACTGTTCGGTGATCTTTCCAGGGCCCTCTCAGGACAGGGCCCCCTCAACTGGGACGCGGCGCGCCAATTCGCGCTCCTCGCAGCCAGCGGCGGGGACATGGCCGGAGCGATGGTTTCCGGTGGGAACGTTCCGGTTCCGACCGCCAACATCGAGCCAAGTGTGCGCATCAAGTACGCCGAGCTCGCAGGGATCGCTCGGCTCCACGTTGCCGACGTCATGCAACTCACCGTCATTGAGAGCGACCCCGAAGTCGCCACTCCCGAGCAATGGGCTGCACAGACGCTCGACGCCTACCGGCCTCTGTTCAACGACATGGCGACATCGCTCGGACAGACCGGCAACGACGACGGGTCCGGCGACCCGATGATGCAGATGATGGCAGGCCTCAGCAAGATGATGGCGCCTGCGATGATGGGCATGTCCGTCGGCTCGATGGTTGGCGGGCTCGCACGCCGAGCATTCGGGGTCTACGACTTGCCGATTCCTCGGGAAGGCGGCTTCGCGTCGAAGCTCGTCGTCGTCCCCCCGACAATCGACAAGTTCGCCGCTCACTCCGATATCGAGCTCGACGAGATGCGGCTCTGGGTCATTGCTCACGAGATGGCAGGCCACACCTTGCTCTCGATCCCGCACATTGCTGACCACCTGCGGTCATTGGTCCAGCGACACGTCGGCGCATTCCGGCCCGACTCGTCCGCGATGACTGACAAACTCACCTCGCTCGATATCGACCAATCGGACCCGATGGCCGCAATGCAGGCCGCATTCGGTGACCCAGAGATACTCCTCGGCGCCGTGCGGTCAGCCGAGCAGATCGCCCTTGAACCCGAACTCGACACCGCCGTCGCCGTCACGATCGGTGTGATTGACTGGGTCGTCGACGCCGTCGCCGTTCGGATCATCGGCGGCAATGCGCTGCACATTGCTGACGCAGTCCGTCGCCGCCGTGCCGAAGTATCACCTGACGACTTGTTCGTCGAGCGACTCCTCGGAATTCGCCTCGGCGCCGATCAAACCGCTCGCGGTAAAGCCTTCGTGCAAGGTGTCGTCGACCGTGGCGGCGAGAACGGATTGGCGCCGTTGTTCAGCGACGCCGACGCGGTGCCGACGCCGAACGAGATTGAGGCGCCCGGCCTCTGGCTCGCGCGGGTTGCTGATTTCGACTCCGCCGACTGACACTTCGCCGACTACGCCGCCGGCCGTCACTCCGGCTGGTCCCAACGACCAGGTTGACAAGTGTCCCGGCGGCAACAAGGCCAACGATCAGAAAGCCAACCGGGCCCGACACCTGGATGGCGACGGCAAAGAATGCAGCCAAGGCCCACGCCAGCTGAAACTGCGTTTCAAACTTCGCGAAGGCTCGACCCTGGTTGGCACCCGGAGCATCGCGCTGCACGATGCTCTCGAAACTGAGCCGTCCGACGGCCGCGACCATGTTCAGGGCGCCGGCCAAAATCACCGCGCCCACCGGGCCCCCGAGCGCCGCTGTGCCGACACCGGCAACGGCTGCGACGACCAACGACGCGACCAACATTGTTTCTTCGCGCATTCGGTTACGCAGGCGCGGCGCGATCGCGTTGCCCACCATGGCAACAAGGGCTGACACGCCGACGACCGCGCCAAACCAAAACGTTCCCTGGTCTTGCGAACGCAGCCAAAACGCCAGATGGAAAAAGGTGAACCCGACGCAACCGCGCAACACGGTCATCGCGATGGCACCGTTCTGCAGACTGGCCGACCGCAGTTGCATTGATTCATCGTGGTCGACGCCGTGAGCTGCGACGACCTCGCGAGGCAGCCGGGTGGCGCTGAAGAGCGCCGCGCAGAAAATCAGCGTGCCGTAGATCAACGTTGCGGACGCGCCGATCGTCTTGAGCAGGATCGCTGCCGGGATCACCGCGGCCGCACCAGTCAGCCCAGAAATCAGGCCAAGTTTCGAGTTTGCCTCAACCAACTCGTCTTGGGAACGAACGGTCGACGGGACGAGCGCTGACTTGGACACGACATACGCCTTCTGCAGCACGAGGTTCGCAAAGACCAGTGGGAAGAGTGCCAGTGCGTCGATGTAGCGCGCCATGAAGAACAGCAGCACGGCACGGGCGATGGCAATAACCTGGATCACGAAGCGGCGGCCGCCGGCCACGCGGTCGATCGCCGGGCCGATCAGTGGGGCGACAAAAAGAAACGGAGCGAACCCGATCGCCAAGAAAAGCATCACCCGCGTGCGCGCCGCTGTGAGGTCGATGTCGAAGAACAGCGAGTCGGCGAGCGCCACGACCATGGCTGCGTCGCCGCCCATCATCAGGGCATGAGTGATTGCCAACCGTCGGAACTTGGACGGTGCCGGCCGGGCGGCAGATGTCGGTCGTTCCACTGAACAGATAGTAGGCCTCCGCGCTGCAGGGCTATGCCGTCTCGGCCCCACAGAACCATCTGTGACGGAGCGACTCAGCAAGTCGGCTAGGTTGCCCGACTCGTATGGCAGTTACTGCTCCAGAGCGCCCGACCCGTTTCGATGTGCCGACGTGGATGCGCTCAGCACTCGTTTTCGGTTTGATCTATACCTTCCTGGTCGGCGTCTCCGCCCTCGAAAAGGGCATCAAGATCATGGGCGAGGACACGCAGGAGCGCTTGTTCTCGAGTGTCAGCAATCCGATCGCGGGCCTGTGCGTCGGCATCCTCGGAACGGTGCTCGTCCAGTCGTCGTCCGCATCCACGTCGATCATCGTCGGGCTGGTTGCCACCAAGGGCATCAGCGTCGACGCGGCTATTCCGATGATCATGGGCGCGAACATCGGTACGACCGTCACCAACACCCTCGTGTCGCTCGGCCACATCAGGCAGCCCGCCGAGTTCAAGCGAGCATTTGCCGCCGCGACCGTGCACGACTTTTTCAACGTGCTGGCTGTCGCCATTCTTCTTCCGGTCGAACTCGTGACGGGCGCGATCTCAAAGACTGCGACGTGGATCAGCGACCGGCTGGTTGGTACGGCCGGTTCCGAGTGGAAGAGCCCGGTCAAAGCCTAGGTGAAGAAACCCGTCGAGTGGATCGTCAACATCGAAGATGCCGTCGGGCTCACCGGCAACGTCCTCGGTACGTTTGTGGTGATCACCGGGCTCGTCATCGTGCTACTCGCGCTCACTTTCATCACGAAGAACATGCGCAAACTCGTGGCTGACCGCGTCGAAAAGTCAATCAACACCGCGCTCAGCAAGGGGTCAGGCTCGGTTGCAATGCTGCTCGGCCTCGTCATCACGGTCGCCGTGCAGTCGTCCAGCATCACCACCTCGATCCTCATTCCCCTCACCGCTGCAGGCGTGCTGTCGTTGCGCAACGCGTACCCGGTCACACTCGGCGCCAACGTCGGAACGACGATCACGGCGTTGCTTGCTGCCCTCGCTGCTTCAGTGCCCGAAGCGCTCACCGTCGGGCTCGCCCACACGACCTTCAACGTGATGGGTATCGCGGTGCTCTACGTCTTGCCGTTCGCACGCGACGTCCCAGTCCGGCTGGCAGAGGGCCTCGCGGAGATTGCGGTCAAACGTCGCGTCTGGGCCGTTGCCTACGTCATGACGGCATTCATCATCCTCCCACTCATCGGTGTTGCCCTGTTCCGATGAGTCAGTACCCGGGCCAATTTTTCAACCAGCAACTCATGAGGGAAGTTCGATCATGGTGATGTCATTTTTCAGCAAGCGAGAAGGCGGCCTCGATCACATCGTGTCACGAGCAGTCGGGATGCTCGGCGACGCGCGGCACTCGTTCGATCTGGCGACGCTCGCCCTGCTCACCAACACCGACACCGCTGCGGTCGAAGCCGACATCCGCGACACCGACCAGCGCATCAACCATATGGAGCAGCAACTGCGTTCCGAGTTGGTCGTCCACGTCACTGTCCAGGGTTCGTCCGACATCGGGTCCGTGCTCGGCATGATCCTGCTGCTCAAGAAGATCGAGCGCATCGGCGACCAGGCGACCAATGTGCTCGACCTCGCCGAAAGTGGTGTCCGTCTGGCTGGCGAAACCGACACCGAGGCCATGCTCGCAGAGCGCGGCTTGATCTCGACGATGTTCGGCGAAGCAGCCGACCTCCTGGCTGAGCCCAACGACGATCGCAAGGAGGAGTTCGCCATTCGCGTGCTCGCCCTAGTCGCCGAGCACCAAGCCAAGATCGAAAGCTACCTCCACTCCGACCGGCCCGGCCGCGAGGTCGTACCCCGTGCGATCTACTACCGCTACCTGAAGCGGATCGTCGCCAACCTGCTCGGCATCGTTCGCACCGCCGCCGGCCCCCTCCCGTCCACCATCACCCAAGAAGACGACAAAGACGACTGACTCAGCAGCAGCAGAGAGGCGAGGGTAGAGAGGCGAGGGCAGAGAGGCGAGGGCAGAGAGGTGAGGTCAAGGCGCCGAGGACAGAGTTGAGCTTGCTCAATGACCGACGACGGCAACGCAGAAATCGCCACACCTGGCCTCAGCGAGAGTATTTATAACCCAAACCGCGGATAGTGGTGATGAGGGTGGGGTTGCTCGGGTCAGCTTCCAACTTGCTCCGCAACCGCTTGATGTGCACGTCGAGCGTCTTCGTGTCGCCCACGTAGTCGTATCCCCAAATCCGGTCGATCAACGTCTCACGCGGCAGCACACGGCCAGCGTTGACGAGCAGCAGGTGGAGTAACTCGAACTCCTTCAACGGAAGGGTCAGTTCTTCACCGGCAATGGTGATGCGATGTGCTTCAGGGTCAAGCATGACGTTGCCCACTTCGATCGTTCCAGTGCCGAGACCTGCGGTCGAGTCTGGCGTCTCGCTCGAACGTCGGAGTACTGCCCGAATTCGTGCTGCGAGCTCGCGGATTCGGTACGGCTTCGTGACGTAGTCGTCTGCACCGACTTCGAGCCCGACGACCGTGTCGATCTCCGCGCTCTTGGCGGTGACCATGATGATCGGCACGCGGCTCTTCTTGCGGATTTGGCGACAGACCTCGATGCCCGAGAGCCGCGGCAGCATCACATCGAGCAAGACCAGATCGGGAGAAACGGCGTCGAACTTTTCGAGCGCGTCGACACCGTCGACGGCTACGTGCACCGTGAACCCTTCACGGACGAGACCGATGTTGAGGGCTTCGACAAATGATGGTTCGTCTTCCACGACCAGAATCACGGCTTCACCCATCGGACATGCTCACCTTCTGTGGCGGAGTTGATCCCGCCGTTGCTGCAAGCCGACCGGGCGCCGGCTGCAGTTCGGTTGGGTTGCCCGGCTCGTTCACTTCGGGCGATGGCACGACGAGTCGGGCGGGGAGGCGAAAGGTGAATGTCGAACCCTCGCCCTCTTGCGATTGCACAGAGACGACGCCGCCGTGGTTGTTTGCAACGTGTCGGACGATGGCAAGGCCCAACCCGGTTCCACCGGTCTGTCGGGCACGCGCCTTATCGACTCGATAGAACCGTTCGAACACTCGGTCGAGGTCGGCCGCGGGAATCCCGACGCCCTCATCAACGACAATGACTTCGACCCACCGTTCGTTACGACGGATGCTGACTTGGACGAGCCCGCCGTCGTCGCTGTACTTGACGGCGTTCTCGACAAGGTTGCCGACGGCCGAGCTCAGCTGTGGTCGGTCGGCCTGAATCCACAATCGATCTGAGGCGCCGATCGTTTCGACTTGGACCTGGTGACCATCAGCTGCCATCCGGCCTCGGGCCACGGCCTCGTCGACGACCGCAGACAGGTCGACGGCGTCGTCGAGGCGACGGCTCAACTCGATGCGCGACAACTCGAGCAGGTCGTCGATCGTTCGTGCCACACGGTGTGATTCTTCGACGACTCGGCTCGACAGTGTGTTGATCACCGTCGGTTCGGTTTCGTCCGCGAGCATCTCAGCCAGAACAGCGATGGCGCCGACGGGTGTCTTGAGTTCATGCGAGATGTTCGCCACAAAGTCAGTGCGCATCGAGTCGATGCGGACTCGTTCGCTGATGTCGTCGATCGTGGCAACTGCGCCGCCACCCGGGATCGGCATCGCGTCAATGCTGTACGTGGTCTTTGGCGGCCCCTGCAGCTCAACGATTCGTCCGGCACGCACGCCCGAGCGCGTCTCGGTGAAGAGTTGTTGCAGGTGCGCGTCCACGATGACACCGGCGTGCGTGCCCGTCAGGGCATCTGCGGCTCCGTTGCGGTACGTGGTCTTCAGCGATGCGTCGCACACCACGACTCCCATCTGGAGATGGTCGACAGCGCTCTGCAATCCCAACGCGAGATCGGCGCCAAACTCCTCGGCAATGTTGCCGGCGGCCGTGACTGCGCTGCCCGTCAGATCGTTGCTTGCAGCCTTTGGACGACGAACTGTCCGAGCTGTCCGGTGTGCCAGGACGACCCCGATCACGAGACCGATGGCTACTCCGCCAAACAGTGCGACGATCGAAGGCACGTCAGTTCTCAGCCCTGGGCTGCTGGCACGACGACGCCGTCGACGATCTCTGGCGGGTCGTTGACGCTCTCGGCATACGGATGCTCCGGGACCCAGCCATCGACGATGTAGCGAACGCGGTCGCCGACGTTGACAGCGTGGTCGCCAATGCGCTCGAAGAAGCGGGCGACCACGGCGAGTTGCACAGCGACTTGGAGGTCGATGGTGCCGGCCGCATGGCTTTCGAAAATCACCTGGATGAACTGGCGTTGCAGATCGTCGAGGTACGAGTCCATGTCGTGCAGCGCTGCGGCTCGAGGGCCATCAAGGTTGATGTACGCCTCGGTTGCTTCCTTGAACAGCACCCGCGCCTGGTCGCCCATTTTCTGGATGACGCCGCGCAAGCTGGGGTCGAGATCGTGACTGTAAATACGTCGAGCCGCCTTACAGATGTTGACGCAGAGATCGGCAGAGCGCTCGATGTCAGCAATGATCTTGATGGCTGAGACGAGCGAACGAAGGTCGGATGCGACCGGGGCTTGCAGCGCAATCACGCTGAAGCATCGCTCTTCGAGTTCGACCGCCTTGGCGTCGTATTCGTCGTCGCCCAGAATGACGTACTCAGCTGCTTCGAGATCACCATCGAGGAGGATCTGGGTAGCACGCGGCACGAGTTCGGTGACTCCGGCGCTCATCCGAGCAATGCCCGCGCCGATCTCGGCAAGTTGTTCGTGGAAGTTGGAGCGAAGTTCTTTCGACATCAGCCGAACCGTCCCGTCACGTAGTCCTGCGTCTCTTGCTTGGCAGGGTTGGCAAAGATCTTCTCGGTCGTGTCCATTTCGACCAGCTTTCCAGGTTTGCCGGTGCCTTCGATGGTGAAGAAGCCGGTGCGGTCACTGACTCGTGCTGCCTGCTGCATGTTGTGCGTGACGATCACGATGTTGTACGTGCGCTTGAGCTCGAGCATCAGTTCTTCAATCGCCAGCGTCGAAATCGGATCGAGCGCCGAGCACGGCTCGTCCATCAGCAACACATCAGGCGACACTGCAATTGCGCGGGCGATGCAGAGACGCTGCTGTTGGCCACCGGACAGGCTCGAACCCGGCTTGTCGAGACGATCCTTCACCTCGTTCCAAAGGTTGGCACCACGCAACGACTCCTCGACGAGCTCGGCTCCCTCGGTTTTGCTCAGCCGCTTGGAGTTGAGCTTCTTACCCGCCAACACGTTGTCAGCAATCGACATGGTCGGAAACGGGTTGGGGCGTTGGAACACCATGCCGATCTTGCGTCGGACCGCCACCGGATCGACACCGGGGCCATACAGGTCCTTGTCGTTGATCACGACACTGCCTTCGACGTAGGCGCCGTCGATGACTTCGTGCATCCGGTTGAGCGAGCGTAAGAACGTCGACTTGCCACAGCCCGACGGGCCGATCAACGCAGTGATCGACTGCGGGTTGATCGTCATCGAGACGTCTTCCACCGCCTTGAACGCTCCGTAGTAGATGTTGAGATCGGTGACGTCGATGCGGTTCGGCAAGTCAACCGGCGCATTCGGATCCGATTCGACCGCCGAGCCGATGCCGGCCTGAGTCGCTTGTGCGGAGTTCGGCATGATCGCTGCACCGTTCTGGGTCGAAAGGAGGGGGCTTGAAGTTACCGAGCGGTTCATTTCAGACCCTTGGGCTTGAGGATGGAAGAAAGGATACGGGCCCCGGTGAAGAGGACCGCCACGATGATGACGAGTGTGAGCGCCGACGCCCATGCTCGATCGAGGCTCGCGTCACGCGGCAACGTCGGGAATGCGTAGGAGTTGTAGGTGAAGACGGGCAGTGTTGCCATACGTCCCGAGAACGGGTTGTAGTTGACACCTTGAGCAATGCCCACCGTGATGAGGAGCGGCGCTGTTTCACCGATCACACGAGCAATCGCCAACACAATGCCGGTCAAGATGCCGGCGACCGCAGTGGGCAGGACGATCTTTGCGATCGTCTTCCACTTCGGGACGCCCAAGGCGTACGACGCCTCGCGCAGTTCGTTGGGCACAAGACGCAGCATCTCTTCGGACGCACGGACGACGACGGGCGTCATCAGCAGCGTGAGTGCAATCGCTCCGGCCAAGCCCGATCGGTGACCGGGGCCATCAACGAGAACGAAGAATGCGTACGCAAACAGGCCCGCGACAATCGACGGGATACCGGTCATCACGTCGACCAACCCGGTGACCCACTTGGCGAATCGAGTCTTGCCGCCGTACTCAACGAGATAGATAGCAGTGAACAATCCGAACGGTATGGAGAAGGTTGCGGCCAGTGCAGTAATGATCAACGTGCCGATGATGGCGTGGTACGCGCCGCCGCCCTCACCGACGACACCGCGCATCGTCTCGGTGTAGAAAGCCCAGTCGAATCGATTCGAGCCGCGATCCACAACAGTCCAAACAACCGAGATGAGCGGCAGCAGGACCACGGCGAAGGAACTCGTCATGACCGCGGTGGCGAGCCGGTCGGTTGCATGACGCTTCGACTCCACGATGCGCGAGACGACGTACGTCCCAATGATGTAGGCCAAAATCGTCACAATCACCCAGCGCGCCCAGTTGATGCTGCCGGCAGGCAGCCACGTCAACGCTCCGAGAACAACGGCCCCACCGAAGATCGCGAACATGCCCTTGCCGGCAAGTTCGCCACTCGTAATGTCGCCATTCGAGTCAGAGCCGACACCGGTGTCGGGGCCGAGATGGTCAGTGGTCATCGTCATCCGTCAGCTCCAGAAAATCCAGTATCGGCGATCCGACGCGCGAGTGCATTGACCCCAAAGGTGATGATGAACAGCACCAGGCCGGTTGCAATGAGTCGGTTAACCTCGAGGCCCGACGATTCCGGGAACTGGAGCGCGATGTTCGCAGCGATCGTGTTTGAGTTCGAGTTGGTGATGATGTTCCAGAAGTATCCGTCGGCTGGCGACAGGATGATGGCCACGGCCATCGTCTCGCCGAGTGCACGGCCGAGGCCCAGCATCGCTCCGGAGATCACACCCGAGCGACCGTAGGGGAGCACTGCTTGGCGGATCATCTCCCACCTGGTTGCACCGAGTGCCAGGGAGGCCTCTTCGTGGAGTCGCGGCGTCTGGAGAAACACTTCTCGTGAGATCGCTGTGATGATCGGCAGCACCATTACCGCCAGCACGATGCCGACGGTCAGCGTGGTCCGGCCGCTGGTTGACACATTGACATCCGACCCAAAGAACGGCAGCCAAGCGGCGTAGTCGTCGAGCCAGGGATACAGCGTGCGCGAGAGAATCGGGGCGAGAACCGTGATGCCATAGATGCCGTACACGACACTTGGGATGGCAGCGAGAAGATCAATGAAATACCCGAGGGTCAGCGAGAGTCGCTTCGGGGCGTAATGGCTGATGTACAGGGCAACAGCGACAGCAATCGGTGTCGCGATCAGGAGTGCGATCGCTGCGATGTAGACCGTGCCGAGCACCAGTGGGCCGACGTATCCCACGAACGAATCGCCACCACGCTCAAGGTCGGACTTGTCGCTCGCGGTGAAGACAGGCAGACCTTCCTTAATGAGGAAGAGGGCCACCGAGGCGAGGGTGACCAGGATCAATGAGGCCGCGCCAAACGAGAGACCAAAGAAGACTTTGTCGCCGGCCTTGCTAATCTTCTCATCGCCAAACGGCGAGTCGGGCTCGGTCTGTTGCTTCGGGTTCTCAATGATCGTCACTACGGTATGTCTCCGAATTCGTCAGCACCAAAATGCTGGGGAACGTGAGCAACGGCGGGCCGGTCCAAACAATGTGGACCGGCTCGCCGTATGACTCCGGTTGGGGGGTGGGGGATCAGCCGCCGACGCTGATGGCGTCGATCGACTTCAGCATGTCGGCACGGACCTCGGGGGAAATCGGTGCCGAGCCTGCTGCCGCGGCCGCATCGGCCTGGCCCTGCTCAGAACCGACATAGGTCATGAACGCCTTGACGAGATCGACGGTTGCCTGATCCGGGTACTCAAGGCAGACAATGTGGTACGAGACCAGAGCGATTGGGTACACATCAGCCGAATCGGGCGTGCGGTTCACTTCGATGGCGAAATCGAACTCGTTGCGACCCGTGTTGCGCTCGGACGCATCGACGACGCGACCGGCTGCTTCTGGGCTGAACTCGACGAAGCCGTCACCGACACCGACAGCTGCGGCCGGGAGGCTGCCGATCTGGCTGGCATCGGCGTAGCCGATCGAGCCTTCACCAGCTTCAACAGCTGCCACGACACCGGAGGTGCCCTGAGCGCCTTCGCCACCGCCAGGACCATCATCCCAGATCTCGATCTCACCGAACGTCCAGACAGCGGGTGCCGACTGGCTCATGTAGTCGGTGAAGTTCTCCGACGTGCCGGACTCGTCCGAACGGTGCACCGGGTTGATGTTGAGGTCGGGAAGCTCGACGCCATCGTTGGTGGCGGCGATCGCCGGGTCATTCCAGTTGGTGATCGTGTTGGCAAAAATTCCGGCGATGACCTCGGGGGTGAGGTTCAGTGTCGCGTCGACCGACGGGAGGTTGTACGGGATGGCGATCGGCGAGATGTAGTGCGGCAAGTTGATGGCACCTTGGTCCCCGACACAACGCTCCTTGGACGCTTCGAACTCCTCGTCCTTCAACGCGGCGTCCGAGCCAGCAAAGTCCGAACCGCCCGAGAGGAACAGCTCGCGACCGCCACCGGAACCAATGGCGTCATATTCGATGGTGGCATCAGAGTTGAGGCCTTGGAAGCCGGCCTGCCAGCCCTGCATGCCTGCGGCCTGGGCCGAAGATCCTGCACCGACGAGGGTGCCAGAGACAACCATACTTGCAGCCGGCTCTTCGCTGGCGGCGGCGGTCGTCTCAGCAGCCGGCTCTTCGCTGGCGGCGGCGGTCGTCTCAGCAGCCGGCTCTTCGCTGGCGGCGGCGGTCGTCTCAGCAGCCGGCTC
>NZ_JBDNIJ010000124.1:0-17317 GCF_041688325.1 Ilumatobacter sp. | reverse complement strand
TGCGTTCTGCACCGCTTGTGACGATGAGCTGCTCGCCAGGTACGGCCAATTTGGTTTCAATTCTGGGCTCAACGGTTCGTTCGCTGCCCGCGCTTGGTCGAACATCACCATGCCGGCACATTTTCCCTACATCGCCGCAGCTGCACAGAACCTGTACACGCAGAACACTGGCCGTTCGATCGATGGTGTGATCGTGATGGATCCATTCGTCATCCAGGCACTCATGAAGTACACCGGCCCGGTCGAAATCGAGGAACTCGGCGCAACCGTGCAACCGGACGATGCCGCAACATTCATTCTTGAAGATCAATACGTGCTCGCCGCGAAAGAGGACGACTCGGGGGACATTGACAACACCGATCGCATCGATGCGTTGGGCACCCTGGGCGACGAAGTCATTCGACGCCTCCTCGCCGGAACACTGCCCCCGCCGCCCGAACTGGCCAAAGACATGGGTCCACTCGTCGCTGAACGCCGCCTGCTCGTGTGGACCAACAACGCGGACGAACAAGACCTCCTCGACCGCGTCGGCCTGCTCGGTGCCATCCCCGCACTCGACGAAGCCGACGGTGGATTCAGTGTTTCGGTCACCAATGCCAGCGGCAACAAGATCGAGGTGTTCCTCGACCGGCAGACGACAGTCGAAGTGCAGACTGAGCCGAACGGTGAGCGCAAGCTGGTTGCCGACGTGACGTTCACCAACAACGCACCCGTCAGCGGGCTCCCTCGGTACGTCATTGGAAACAGCATCGGACTGCCGTTGGGATCATCGCGCCTGTTCGTGACGTTCTACGGTCCGCCATCGCTCGCCGAGATCCAGCTGAACGGCCAGACCACCGACGTTTCGCCGCTCGCAGAGGCCGGCTGGATGGGATATGCCCAGTTCCTGGTGCTGGCGTCGGGGGAGTCGGCGACGTACCACCTCGAATTTCGGCTTGGGCAGGCCGCAGTTCCGGCGAGCACAGCGGGCACTGTTGCATCAATGCCACTTTCGACACCGACAATCTGGGAACAGCCGCTGTCTCAACGCGGCGATTGAATCAGCGATTAACTTCACGATCTTCCAGAAAGTTGACTTTGCCTTGAGCTCTTCGATAGAGTTCGTCCCAAATCTACGGGAGGAATACACATGAAGAAGCTCGCACTTGCGCTTATGGCATCGTCAGCGATGGTTTTAGGCATGGGTATGGTCGCAAACGCGTCCACGTACCCCCCAGCCGCCACACCCACGACTGTCAGTGACTCGACGCCGGCTGCAGGTAGCTCGTTCACTGTCGAAGTCGCTTGCTCGCCGATCGGTGACTCGGTTGTCTTCGTGTTGAACTCGACTCCAGTCCAGACCGTCACGGCGATCTGTGTTGGCGAGAGCTCCGAGCTGACCACCGGCTCGTTGATTGGTTCTTTGATTGCTCAGGTTTCTACTTCCGGTATTGCTCGTGCGACGTTCACGGCTCCGACCGCCGAAGGCGTCTTCACCGTCTCCTTCTCCGGCGCAGCCGTTGGCTCCACCTCGATCAGCGTTGTAGGTGCTCCGGCTGAGGCTCCTCCCGCTGCTCCCGCTGCTCCCGCTGCTCCCGCTGCTCCCGCTGCTCCCGGCGGCGGTCTTCCGGCAACGGGTTCCAACGGAATCGGCTCGATGACGCTCATTGCAGTCGGACTCTTCGGAGCCGGCGCCGGACTCTTCGCTGTGTCGCAGGTGCGTCGCCGCCAGACCGTTATCGCCTGATTCCACACACACTTCCGTAAGCAAAGGAGCGTCGCCTGCGGGCGACGCTCCTTTGCTTTTTCGGTCGGTAGCGTCGACAGACGTTCGCTGGGCACAAAATTTTACGGGTGTCATGTACCCGGCGCGTTTGGTTATGTAACCTCAAGCGGGCATGAAGAACAATTGGTCGATATACGTGATTGTCGTGACGATCAGCTCATTGGCAGGCGTCGCCATCGCCGGGCTGCCGAACTCCGCGGGCACTGAACCCACCATCGTCACTCCTGCGGCCACCGCTGCGCCGACAACAATCCTCGCTCCGGTCGCAGTGACCACCACAACCGAAGCCGCCGCCGAAGCCGCCGCCGAAGCCGCCTCCACCGAGCCGCCCCAGACATCGACGACCGTTCTGACCACCACGACCACCACGACCACCACCACGATCGTCGGTGAGCCTCCTGTGGCACGAACTGACGTCGTGGTCGTTGCGGTCAACGGAGCCGGTGGGAATGGCCTGGCGGCGGGGGTACGTGACCAACTCGTCGGCCTCGGATACGACAAGGCGCGGGTCGCTAACGGCACCGACTTCGTCGATGTGACCAAAGTCTATTTCTTTGACGGATTCGTGAGCGCAGCCGAGCAGGTCTCGCTCGATCTTGGTCTCGATCCTGCTCTCATCGAGCCCGTGATCATGTCGCCGAGTTTCGGCGTGTTCAACGGCGACCAGGTGACCGTGTACATCGGCCGCGATAGATCCTGACTTGCGGTCGAACGTGCAGCTCAGGTTCGATCGAAGGAAGCAAGGTGGGCCTGTCCTTCGGCGCACGACTCAGCCAGTGGGCACCAACGGCAACTACTTCCGGGGCGCTTGATCGGCTCGCGCTCCTGGGCGGCCAGCGCCACCATGGCGTCGATGCCGTCGAGTGTGCGCCGAACCGCTGTGCGCAGCAGTCGCTCGCTCACGTCGTCGACCTGGGCCTCGGCTGCATCGAGGTAAAACGTGGCGACCTTGCGCGGCGGGACACTTCTGACGAGCGTTTCGACCAGTGCATAAAACCCGAGGTCCTGGCGATGCCGAGGGCTCACCCTGCCCGTCTTCAAGTCGATAATCACCTTGCGGCTCTCGGCCCCAGCAGGTTTGCCGATCATCATGTCGACGCGCGCCCGCAGCAGGATTGGACCGGAGGCCGGCCACTGTGCCGCCGCCTCAGTGACCGGGTTGGCCCGGCGATCGAGCGGCGGGAAGCTCTCGACGAACTTTGTGACACGTTCTGATGACAGGCCTCTGACGTCAGCCAGGTCGGCTTCACCCAGTTCGGCAATCCACAACCCGATTCCACGGTCTTCGTTGGCAAGCCGCGACATGGCTTCGTCGACGAGTTCGGTCGGAGATGGCTCGCCTCGCCACCCGAGGTACAACTGGATTGCCCGGTGGGCGACCTGGCCTTTTGCAGTCGCTGGTGTCCATTCGAACTCGTCGGGCGCCAAGAAGTGGGCTTCGCAGTCGAGGACCGAGCCAATTCGATGCTTGGTGACGAAAAGCTCCTGCCCCTCATCAAGCCGTGTGGCGAAGTGATCGAGTGCGGCGCGGACCTCGTTGCGGATGTCGGTGATGAGGTCCTGATCAAAGATGATCGGCTCACCAGTTCGCCGAAGCGCATCGAGTGTCCGTTGCTGGGTTGGATTGAGAGCAGGAGTGTTCGCTGCTGAGGGCTCGGCTGCGTCCGTCTCGCTCACAACTTCGGACTGTATCGAACCTGGCCGACCGGTCGGTATCTTCGATTCCCCAGCCGCGACCGGCCATCGTTGGTCGCGCGACAGCGGCCTTCGTGTGTGACACCCCATCGTCATGATGGAAACATGGAATTCGCTTCGACCGTCGACTTCGCACAGGCAGCCCGTCTGCTCTCGCGGGCCACTCGCCGTCTGAGCTTCACGGCCCCTGGGTTTCGCTGCCCGCCGCGTCTGGTCGGGGTCGATCGCACGATTCGTCGGCGCGAAACTGGCTCCGTTGTCTCCGTTCGGGTCAAGGGCCGCCCGCAGGCGGCAGTGCTCGCCGACATGATCGAAGGCATCGTCGTGTCGAACGGACTTGTGGCACCGGATGCCGATCGGTTGCGAAGCGAACTGTGGAGTGTGGTCGATGCCAGCGTGTCGGCAGCACTGAGTGGGGGAGCGGTGCGCGGCGCGGCATGAGTCGACCCGTAACCTAGGCAGCACACACCCGCCCGGGTGGCGAAACTGGCAGACGCGGGGGGCTTAAACCCCCCTTCCATTCACGTGGAGTACGGGTTCAAATCCCGTCCCGGGCACTCATACGCTGGTCTTATGTGAGTTGGACTCTTTGCTCGACTGAGAGGAAAACCTGAAAAGGTCCCGAAAGGGTCCCGGATGGTTTACGATCGCGTCTATGGCACGAGGAACGGTGTTCAAGCGCCAGGGGAGTTGGGGGTTCAAGGCTGAGGCCGGCCTGCATCCCGAAACCGGGAAGCGTCGCCAGGTCAAGCGGCAGGGCTTCCGTACGAAGCGCGAGGCCGAGCAGGCGCTCGCCGAGGTGCAGAAGACCGTCTTCGACGGCACTGTCGTGGCCAATTCGAACATGCGGCTCGACGACTTTCTGGACGAGTGGCTTGCCGGCCAGAAAGCTCGGTTGCGCTCCTCGACTCATCACTCCTATGCGATTGCGAGCAAACGGCTGAAGCAGCATCTCGGTCGTTGCAAGTTGCAGGCGCTCACGCCGTTGCAGATCGAGAAGTTCTACGCCGACCTGCTCGACCACGGTGGACGCACCGGGGAAGGCCTCGCGCCGAAGACGGTCAAGAACACGCACGTCGTCCTCCGCAAAGCGCTGGCCGACGCCGAACGGCTTGGGTTGGTACAGCGCAACGCAGCCGCCGCAGCTCGGGGTCCGTCGGTGACGCGGCGGGAGATGACGACGTGGTCGTCGGATCAGCTCAAAGAGTTCACCGCAGTTGCCCAGGAGTCGCGGATGCGCAACGCGTTCACGATCCTGGCCAGCACGGGGGTCCGGCGTGGAGAGGCACTCGGGCTTCGTTGGGGTGACATCGACTTCGACTCGTCCCAGATTGCAATCGTTCAGACGGTGTCGACGGTGGGCAGCAAGATCGTCGTCGGCCAGCCCAAGACCGCCGGGAGCCGACGAACCGTCTACGTCCACGACACCACGATCAAGGCACTGCGCCAGCAGCGCCAGTTGCAGGCCGAAGAGCGACTCGCCGCCGGGCCGGTGTGGGAGAGCGGCAACGACCTCGTCTTCCGGAACGTCACCGGCGGACCGGTGAACCCGGATCAGTTCTCGAAGCACTTCAACGAACTGGTCGAGCAAGCCGAGGTTCCACGCATCCGACTCCACGATCTCCGCCACACGAACGCGACGCTGTCGTTGAAAGCCGGCGTGCATCCGAAGGTCGTGTCGGAGCGACTCGGTCACTCGTCGATCGCGATCACGCTCGACCTGTACTCGCATGTCACGCCGGGTATCTCGCGTGACGCAGCGGCCACGGTCGAGTCGATGATGTTCGACTGAGCATCGGCGGCCAGTCAGGGGTTGGGAATCGTCGAGGCCCGTTCGAGGAGGTTGTCGATGGCCTGTGTCGGCACGACGATCCGTCCGCCGAGCCGCAGCGCCGGCAGGTCACCAGTGCGGACGCACTCGTACGCCGTCGTGCGCGAGATGCCGAGCATTGCTGCGGCCTCGGTGACAGTCATGGTGCGGGGGTTGGGTGTGGCGACTTCGTGCATGGTGCGACCTCGTGTACGGTTCGGGTGGAGCGTCTGCCTTCGTAAAGGCGCACAACGACACGCAAGGGGACAGACGCTCCCCGGTCAGCCCTGCAGCAGTCCGCCCCCGACGGGTCTCTCGTCGCGTCGCCTTGTGCTCGGTCCGGTCGTGGCGCGTCGGCGGCTGTGTGGCTCCGGTGCCGCCTCCATAGCTCGTGGTCCTTGGTGTCGGAGTGCCGTCGCGTGCGTTCCTGGCCCGGGTTTCGTTCCGCGAGGTCGATCTCGCCAGATCGTGTGTCATCGGAGGCCGGCTTTCGATGTCGTGTGACTGGTTGGTGGGAGGGCATACACCTTTGCGGGTTTCCCGAAACGGGAAACCTGGCGACACGACCAACCTCGGCGACCTGGCGTGGGGGAGTGTCCGGTGAGACGTGTCAGGTTCTGCGAGAGCGGAACCTGCAAGGGTGTATGCCCTCCCTCCGCCTGCGCGCACGACCCGCCTGCCGCCATCTGTGATGGGGCACGATCCGACGCTGGAGGCTGACCTGAGCGGCGCCTGGACAATCGCACCCCGGGCGACCGACTGCACAGCAGCGGTGTTGCCCAACCGAGAAGGAACACGCGGTGAAACGGCGGATGCGGCGGGCCAGGGACGGCGACGACGAACGAGACATGATTGCTCGCGTGTTGCGACGGCTCCTCGGCGACGAGGTCGTGCTGTTGGCCAGGTGTGATCGGGTGCCGTGCGGCTGATCGGGTGATGCGTCGTGCGTGCTCGCGAGACGATCGGACGAGGGCTGCCTCCTGAGTGCAACCGACGCTTCCTTGGCGTCACGATTCGGGTGCTGATCGGCACGATGCTCACCTTTGGCCTCGCAACGAGAACGGGGAGCACCTCGACGCTGGTTCATTTTGCTCCCCCGTTCACCGATGCTTCATCGGTGCCCGACTCGATTCGCGTCTTACCGGAAACCCGCGGGTACGACGGCCAGTTCTATTACCGCCTCGCCGAATCGCCGCTTTCCACCGCGCAGCAGGCCGCTGGGGTGCAGTTCGACCATCCAGCACTTCGAACGACGAGGATCGGATACCCGATGCTGGCAGCGGCAATTTCCTCGACGCCGGTGTCGACCGTGAACGCAATGCTGCTGGTTAACCTGATCTCCTACGGCGCTATCGGAGTGGCTGGGCTCAGTATCGCTGACTCCGCGGGAAGGCGGCCGCAGTTCGGGCTGGCTCTGCTCTTCGTGCCCGCCTTCGTGTACGGCACGACCATGTCGGTCACCGACACGCTGGCGGGTGCGCTCGTGCTCGTCGGCATCTCGTTGCTCCTCCGCACGAGTTGCGTTCCGGCCGCCATTGCCTTCAGCGCGGCCGCTCTGACGCGTGAGACTGCATTGCTGATCCCGCGGTCATCCTCACCGGTCTGCTGTATCGGCGGATACGGGATCGTCTGAGACCGGAGGATCGGCAGTTGGTGGTCGTCGGACTCCTGCCCATCATCTGCTTCGTCGGATGGCAATCAGTGGTCGTCGCGCTCTGGGGTGAAGTCGGACCCTTGAGTTCAGGCGGCAAGAACCTCACGTTTCCGTTCCTCGGACCCATCATCACCGACGGCTATCTCGACCCCGCCACGACAGAGCAGTGGATGAACATCCTGGTTCCAGCCGCCGTGATCTCGATCATCGCAATGGCCGTGCTGGCATTGGTCCGTGGCGAAGTGGACCGCCTCGACACCAATCTTGCAATCGGTTTCAGCGTGGCCACCGCCATCGCGGTATCGATCGGCCCAGCACTGCTCGAGACGTATCGCAGCTCGGTTCGAGGCATGGGCGACGCTGCGCTGCTCACCATCGTGGCGGTCCTCTTCGGAACAGGGACGTGGTCGCGACTGGCGTTGCTAAGCGTCGTGGCAGTCGGTGGTGGATTGATGATGTGGGAGCTACGGATTGCACCAGACCTCTCCTAACAAGAACGAGTTGCGAGCAATTACGCCCGGCATCTTCGAAATCGGCGGGTAAGACTTCGACGTCAAGGAGCCCACCCCACGCGATGCGCTCAGAAAATCGTCGCCTCAGCCGCCCCCAACCCGCTCCTGATCCTCACTTGCGATCGGCGGCCCCTGCTCCAGACTGCGCTCGCGCTGTTCGTCGTTCGCGGGTCTTCGTCGAGATCAGGCGGTCTTGTTGTCGTGTTCGAGTTCGTGGTCGACCGCACGGCGAATCCACGCTGAAACCGATCGATCGTCCGCGTCGGCTGCGTCGCGGATTTTGGCGAGCGTGTCGGGTGGAAACCTGACTGGGACCAGTTCGGTCAACTTGGAGTTGCGTCGCCGAGCGGGACCCTGCGGCATCTGGTTCTCTGGGTCGGCATAGAAGTCGTGCTCCTCTTGGCGGGTCATCTTCTTGTTGGTCATCGGTCCTCCTTGTATTTGTCAGCGAGATGCTTTGCAGCGACATAGCAACCAATCGGGCGACACTTCGATGGGTCGCCGTGATCGGACGGAGCGAGGGGCACCATTACGACCTCTCCGGCAATGTCGGCGAGCATCAGCCAGTGTGCTGGAGGAGTCGCTGGGTAGAACAGTGGATCCGAGTTCCAGATCTCGTAGATGTCGTCGATGCCGAACGGTTCATGTTTGAAGAGATGGGAAGCTTGTCGGTCGATTTCGAATGGATTGGCGTCGTCCAGCTGATCGATGTCGAACCGGTCGTCCACATCTCAAGTGTATGACAAACGAATACGAAAGTCGAGAGTCCGCAGGGCTTGATCCAGCGAGTCCCAGACGGGCGTCGCGGCATTGGCAAGCAGCGGTCGAAAAGGTCCCGAAAAGGTCCCGTGATTTGCCGACACGGACCGGATTCGTCGACATCGGCCGGATGGGACGGACGGGAGACCCTGACGGAACAAGGCTTTGCGGATGAAAGCGGATCAGACGGACGTCAAAGCCCAGGCTTAACCCCCCCCTTCCATTCACGTGGAGTACGGGTTCAAATCCCGTCCCGGGCACCACCACTGAGCAGGTGGAACGTTCGAAATCGGGGCTCTGTGTTCGTCGGGATATGAGGCGCCCGATCACGAAAAGATCACGAACGTGTTTTGTGAGGGCGGCCTATCGGTGTCGAAACTCGATAGAGGGTCATCACGGGCAAGCAGAGAAGTGGCGCTTCGCAATCCGTTGTGCTAGCATTGCTGTCGACGCAAGCAGCTTGGAGGTGGCGGCGTGGCAACACTGACGATCAGAGGGATCGATGACGAACTACGCAATCGACTGAAGGTTCGTGCTGCGCAACATTCCCGATCCATGGAAGCCGAAGTGAGAGAGATCTTGGCCGGTGCGCTGGCGGGCGGCTCGAACGACGTCGGTCTTGGGAGTCGAATTCATCAGCGGTTCGCGGCCATCGGTGGTGTCGTACTCGATGGGGCTGATCGGGCGGAACGGCCTCGGTCAGGCCTCGAATGATGGTGTGGGACACGAATGTCGTGTCCGAACTGATGCGCCCGGAACCGTCTGAGCAGGTCGTGGAGTGGACCGATCGACAGCCCATCGATGAGGTGTTCATCACGGCGATCACGGTGGGGGAGTTGCTGTACGGGATCGGTCGGCTGCCGACGGGTCGACGGCGCAACGAGTTGTCCGAGCTGTTCGACGAGATGGTCACGGAGGACTTCGAGCGCCGCGTCTTGGCCTTCGATGGAGTGGCGGCTGCTCACTACGCCGACATCGTCGTGGAGCGGGAGCGGGTCGGGCGCCCGATCAGCATGGCCGATGCGCAGATCGCCGCGATCTGTCGGAGTCACGGTGCGACGGTTGCGACCAGAAACGTCGACGACTTCGCCGACGTCGGAGTCGACATCGTGAACCCGTGGACCACTTCTTGACCCATTCAGCCCTCCGTCAGGATTTCGGCTCCGGGCGAACTACGACGCACTGTCCCAGAATCAGATCAACCGGGACTGGCGGAAACCCGTCGTGGCAGCGTTCTCGCGCAATCGTCGCAACGGCTTGCTCGAGACGGCCCGTGACGCCGGACACCTCAACGTCGTTCGGGAGATGATCGGCGGCCAAGCTGGTCGCTTCGCCGATGACGCCAGCATGCCTGGTGACGACGAGATCGACTGGCCTGCTTACGTCGCCAAGGTCGAAGCCGCTGCCCGCTCCGCCCATGGGAGTCGCCCGAGCGACCAGATGCCATCTTGAAGCGAACCGACGCAGTTGTTCGTGGCGATCGGTTGTGCATGGCCAGCAGATGCCCAGCCCCGCTCGATCGGCCCGTGATCACCCGAGCCGAACCTCTCGGACGCCTGCGCAAGAACGGCATGCGAATCGAGTCGGAGGTGAGCATTTATCGCGTACCTAACGGTCGAGAAACCAACATCACCAGCCCTCGCATAATGCCGGTTCGCGAGCGGGTGATTGGCCGAGCGACGAGTGAGATTATCGCTCGGGTTGCTGAGCTGTTTCGGGTTCGCTCAGCGGAGTGCGTCGGGCTCTCGATCACCGATACTCGCTGGATGTGAGCATCGGTGCCGAGCGACACTGGACCGATGGAACACGCCGAGATCTGGGATGCTGACGCCGCTGGCCGATACGACACGCCCGGCGTCGGCATGTTCGCACCGGAAGTACTTGGCCCTGCCGTCGAACGCCTTCGCGAGCTCGCTGGCGGGGGTCGAGCACTGGAGATGGCCATCGGTACTGGCCGCGTTGCCGTCCCGCTCGCTGCGACTGGTGTCGCAGTTGCAGGGATCGAACTCTGCCAGCCCATGATCGACCAACTCCGCACCAAAGCGAGCGCTCACGACATCCCAGTCGTGCTTGGCGACATGACCACTGCCAGAGTCGACGGCGAATTCAACCTCGTGTTCCTCGTCTTCAACGGCATCAGCAACGTGCTCACCCAAGACGCGCAGATCGCCGTGTTCAAGAACGCTGCGCGCCACCTCGCCCCACGGGGCCGGTTCGTCATCGAGTTGTGGGTCCCCGACCTGCGGACCCTGCCACCCGGACGCACGGGATCGGTGTTCGCCGCCCGGCCCGGCTATCTCGGCGCCGATGTCTTCGACACCGTCGATCAGCAGGTCGTATCCCACCACGTCACGTTCGGTCGAGACTCCGGCACCAATGCCCAGGTCTTTCGGAGCCCTCACCGCTACATCTGGCCAGCAGAACTCGACCTCATGGCCCGCATCTGTGGGTTCAGCCTCGAGAGCCGCCACGGAGGCTGGTCGGGCGAACCGTTCACAGCAGAATCACGAGACCACGTCTCGGTCTATCGCCTCTCGTAGGTTCCAGATCGGAACGCCTGTGGTCGGCGCGACCTGAGCGCGATACTGCGCTCCTTGCCGGCGCTGCGGTGGCATCGCCCGTCCACGCACCGTGCCGGATCTGGGACTACCCGACGTGCGTTTCTGGGTCGCGATTATCGCGCAGGGTCGCCGGTAGGTGGGGCGAAAGGAAGTTGGAGTGCCATGCGGTGCTGGGCAACGACGAAGGAGAAGGAGATGAAGGGTCGTGGCGACTGGTTCGGTGGCGGTGTGCTGCAGTCAGGTTGGCGGGTCACATCCGATCCCGGCGAGGTTGTCACGACTAATCGGCTCTGGTGAGCTCCCATCGGTAATGAGGCTCCCGGTGGCGACCGCATCAGTGCGTTGCAGCAGCGAGTCGAACCATGGCCCTTCGCTCATCTCCTCCACGATCGCCCACCCGCGGGCACCGCCGAGGATCTCCTCGGCTCGCTCGGCGGTTTGCTGATCTCCTGCGTCCTTGGCCGCAAACCAGGCATCGATCCATCCGCACACGAGGGGCCCGAGCACGGCAATCGCCACCTGTGTGCGATTGCCAACGATGTCAGCTTGGGTGAGGTCCGACCGTGCGAGTCCGGGCGGGAAGGCGATGTCGGCGGTCATCTGTTCTACGACGGCAGCTTGGCTGTCGGGTTGAACGATCGACGCAGGAAGTGCGCTCAGCCAGGTATCAACGTCCACGATCTCGAGGTCGTTCAACACATCGATGAACTCGCTGTCGATGGTCGAGGGCGCGACGACTTCCACAGAGTGGCCCTCGATGAGCGCCACGGCGCGGTACTCGCCTCTGCCATAGTCGAAGACCGTCCAGTCAATGCCGTCTGCGGTCGTCGAGACTGTCGCCGACGATGACTGGCTGCGGTCATCAGCCAGCCCAGCGAACCCGGAGCCGGGCGTCCAGAACACGTCGACGCTTCGCTCACCGTTCTCGAATGTCACCTCGCCCGTATCGGCAGAGAACGCTCCGACTCCCTCAACAGTCCATCCGTCGATGAGCACACGAGGAGCGCTCTCCGCAACGACGATCGCCTCGGCCGCCCACACGGGCTCGTCAGAGTCACCGGTCCAAACAACTGCAGCAGCAACAAGCAATGCGACCAGGCAAGCAGCCGCCAACAGCCAGCGCCGACTGTGTTGCGCCCGCTCAGGTTCACGGTGCTGGCGCTCATCAACGATCCCGCTCTCGGGCGGACGCATTGCCTGACCCGTGGAGTCTTCCAGCCAGGCGAAGTAGTCCGACAGTCTCGTTTCCACGTCAAACCCGGTCACGGTCAACCTCCAGTGCTTGCTTGAGAGCGGCGAGTGCTCGCTCGACGTGGGTTCGAACAGACGACACGCTGACGTCGAGCACAACGGCTGCTTCGGTAGCGGGCCACCCGTGCCCGTGGACCATCACGACGCAGATTCGTTGCATCTCTGACAACGCCGAGAGCGCCGGCAACAACTCCGGTGTGAACGAATCAACCAGTTCCGGCTCAGGAGCCGGGAAGAGCGGGCCGCTACGTCGCATACGGCGGGCGGCGGTCTGTCCGACCCGATAGAGATAGCCGACTGGGTTCGCCATCTCAGAGACCGACGACCAATTCTCCCAGCCGAACGCGATCGCCTCGGCAGCCGCGTCCGCTCCCGCGTCGGCGCCGTACGCGCCGACGAGCGCAGATCGCAGTTTCGGTGCCGCTTGCTCGGCGAACTCTTCGAACCTCACAACCTGTAGAGCATCTCACCACCCGAAAACACGACACACACCTCCCTCGAACAGGACGCGCCCGGCCGGACAACTGATCCAACCGCCAGCACCGATCGACAGACACCGCACGCCAAATCGACATCCGCAGGTCCCCGCTACAGGTCAAACGGTACGGGCCTGAGCAATATCGGACACCTCCCCGTCAGGACACCGACCTCAACAGAACGTGCTTCATGCCGGTGATGAGCTGCCTGACTTGCCGCCTGCTTGAACATTCTGATTGCCAACGATCCGGCCAATCACGCACGCACGTCCATGGAAGAGCTTCCCGACTACTACCGAGTGTGCCCGGGCGGGCCGATAGCGCACTGTCTCATCAGCGCAGCTATCTGGCTTCGGTCACGAGGAGCACGGTGCAGACGTCAGCGGATTGGCTGAGCCCGGCCTCCACGACGGTGGTGCCAACGAGTTCTGGAGCGATGAACGTTTGGCCGGGTTCGCTGAGATAGCTGGGGTCGGGCGGAGTCTCGCCGCTGTTGGTTGGCGGTCGTGGGCTGACATAGAGGTGGGAGATCTCCGTGCCATCGGTGAGGGCGATGGAGAGCACCTCGCCTTGTTGGACTTCGAGGTTGGGTCGATCGCGTCGACAAGCACCGTTCGGATGGAACCTTGCGACTCCTTTGGCACCAATCATCGTGATCCCATCGGCAATCGGTTGGGGTGGTCCGGACGCTAGGGCGTCATTGACTGCGGTCGCCCACGAGTCCCCGACGCGACGATCGGCGAGTTGGTCTTCGTCGATCCAGTACGGCACGACGGTACGAAGTCCGTCCGAACGCACCAGTTCGACAGTGACCTGTTCATCGTCCAGATCTGTCTCATCGTTGGCACGCGGAGCGGTAGGGGCGACGCGAAGATCATTAACGAGTTGGCGCACCAGTGTTGGATCGTCGATGGTGGCGAGCCTGGTGCTGCCGTCGAAGCCGCTGTTGATCCTGATCTCGAAGACGTCAGCGCTGAATGCGAACCGATCGCCCGTCGGGCTCACATAGACCCGCACTTCGTCGCCGTTGACCGCCGCGACCCTGACGTCGGAGGGTTCGCTGCCGATCGCTCGGAGTTCGGTGCCGGGTGGTAGCGCCGAGGCGACGACGCCATCGGTGGGAACTTCCTGATCATCGCCTGTGTCGTTGCACGGCCATGCCTGGTCGACACGATCGATCACTGCGCCGAGATCGGAGGCATCGACGGCGTCTGTGTTGTAGCCGTCGCGGAAGTAGATGCGTCCGTCGATCGCCACAGCTTCACCGCATGTGGCATCGGATTCGCCGTCGCTTCGGCCTCCGGGCTGGAGAAGCAGGAGCCCACCGAAGCTGACTGAAAGGACCACGAGCGCTGCGGCAATGAACATCAGCGCGTGAGACTTGCGCGGGCGCTCTGCGTTGAGGAGCGCTTCCATCGGCGGGGCTGGGACAGCGGACGCTGTCAGCTGGTCAAGAGTCTGACGAATGCGGGCTGCGTCGTCGTTGTCACTCATTGGCGAGGGCCTCCTTGAGTTTCGCATGTGCACGCGTGCGATGCCGTTTGACCGTTACGACGGACACGCCAAGTCGTTCGGCGATCGTCGCGGTGGTCAAGTCCTCCCAGTGAGAGAGATGGACGGCAGCTCGCTGCCGGGGGCTCATCGCGCCCAGGGCGTCAACAATTCGAGGGTCGACTGTGTGGTCGTCGGCGGGCGTTGGTTCCCAGACCACGCGCTCGCGTCGACCTCGTCGTCGAGTCGCCCTCCAGTGATGCAGCGCGGCACGATGAACGCTTCTGTACAGGTAGGCGGGCACGTTGTCGATCTCCGAACCGGTCCGCAGAACGTTGAGCACCGCAACGCTCAACACGTCCTGTGCGTCGTTGCTGCCCACCAGAGCAGCTGCGAACCGCGACAGCGCGTCGGCGTGTTCTTCGTAGCACGCCTCGACCTGTTCTTTCCGCCTCACACCCTCATGATCCCACCGGGACGACAAACGGATGACACATTCGCTCAGAAACGAAAGCCAGGGTCCTGCCGCGGCGCTTCGCAGCCGATCGGCTCGTTCGCTCATCGTGGGAGAGCATCCCGCCCAGCGCGGTACATGAATCGAGTCGGATGCAAGCGTCGCGCTCCGCGGGTTGGGGGTAAGTGTCTACGCTTCCCGGGTGGCTGCGGTTGGTGTGATCGATGAGAGCTCGCCCGAGATCGGCGTAGATCGGGTCGTGTACACGATGGCGTTGGTGATCGTCGACGACGTAGACGAGGACCGCGTCCGTGATGCGCTCACTGCAGTGTTGAACCGTCGGCGACCGCTGCATTGGGAAAGTGAAGGCACCGTCGTGAAGCAGCGCATCGTTGACCTGCTCTGCACGCTCCCGGTCACTGTCCACGTGTGCGCTGCGACTGTGCACCGCAGCACCCAGCAGTCAACGCGTGTGCGGCTATTGCGAGAGCACCTGCTCGAGTACGCGGGTGCAGCCGGGGCAGGGCAGTTGTTGATCGAGCAGCGCTCCAAGGCTGAGGATGATTTGGATCGTCGCGAGGTGCGCGACTGGTTTCGTACCTCGCCGCACCGGTTTCGGGGCATCGAACACGCCACGAAGTCCGAACCGTTGGCGTGGATGCCCGACACCCTTGCCGGCGTGTGGGCCGACGTCGTACGTGATCAGGGCGACGGCTTCATCGAGCAGCTCGTCGGGTCCGGACGGCTGCTTTCGCTCAGTAGAGAATGAACGCGCAGCGCTGGTCTGAAAAGTGCGTCGGCCCCACGCCCTCTCCCTAGACGAACCGTGGTTCCTCGGGAGCGAGCTATGGGGCCTTCGACTTCCGCTGGGATCTGCCCAGTCGGCGTTACCCACAATTGAACACGAAAGATGACGTGTCGTCAACGCCGCGATGCGCAAACGGCGATCGCACCTGGCGCTGGACGCGAGCAGGAAGTCCGCCCGGCATGTTGCTTGGTCGGTAGCTCATCTGGCAGGTCTTGTCGAAGGTGGCTGGTGGTGCTCGCGTGGTTCTCCCATCAATCCGACAGGAGAACACCATGTCCAACACCAACACCAACGTCCCCGCACTCGTCCCGATCCCCGGCCAACTCGTCTTGATCGAACTGATCGAGCCAGGTGATCCGGGTGATGATCGTGTCGATCGGGCGTTGGCCGGCTATCTCGCCGGCTACTCCGGCACCACCCTGGTCGGCTACCGCCTTGATCTCCGCCAATGGGTGACCTGGGCCACCAATCTGCACCTCGATATCCTCGCCGCCGAACGAGCCCACATCGAGCTGTACGCCCGGTGTTGCGAGTCCGACGGCAAAGCCCGCTCGACGATCGGGCGGAGGTTGTCGACGATCTGCGGGTTCTACAAGTATTGCGAACAAGAACGCATCATCGACCGCAACCCCGCCGCCCACGTCCGCCGCCCCAAACAAGACTACGAATCATCAACCCTCGGCCTGGACCGCAACGAACTCGGCGCGTTCCTCGTCCAAGCCGGCCTGTCCGGCGGACGCGACCATGCGTTGGCGTCACTGCTCGCGTTGAACGGGCTACGCGTCTCTGAGGCGTTGAACGCCGACATCGACAACATGGACGTCAACCGTGGACATCGCACCTTGTTCATCCACCGCAAAGGCCACAAGACCGCCACCATCCCCCTCGCACCCAGAACCGCACGAGCACTCGATCTCTACATCGGCGAACGCACCACCGGGCCGATCTTCTTGAACCTCGACGGCACCCGACGACTCGACCGGCACGGCGCCGCACGCATCGTCCGCCGCCTCACCAAGCGCGCCGGGATCGACAAGAACATCAGCCCCCACTCACTCCGACGCAGTTTCATCACCGCCGCCCTCGACGCCGGCGTCCCACTCCGAGACGTCCAAGAAGCCGCATCACACTCCGACCCCAGAACCACCATGCGCTACGACCGCGGACGCGGATCCCTCGACCGGCACCCCACCTACATCGTGGCCACCTTCGTCGCCGGAGCTAGCCGCTGACACCCAACGATCCGCCCATATCAGCACGGCCCGATGCCCCGCAGTCGTGTGTTATCGGACTGCCGAGCGAGCGTCCTCCCAGCTCAACGCCATCACCAGCGGCTTCAGCCGCGCGCGTTTATGGACAAGTCGACCCCCGAGGTGGCCGTGAATATCGGACGACTCCGCTGACGAGGGGGCCCGAGATCCGTATCGAGTCCGAACCTCGGTGACGCTCATCGCCATTCGCCCATGACCGGCATGGAGATTCTCGCCAAACGCTCACCTCGTCGGCTTCCGTCCGGCCGCTCCCGATCGACGCTGACCCACTCGATAACGCGCGTTCCCTATAGTGCATACCGGTAGCGCTCAACGGCACATATGTGTGTGATCGGTGGGCACCCGCGAGCCGCCTCGTTGGCCGCCCATATTGTCGCCCGAACGGCTCGCGAGAGGCTCTTGGGCGACCGGGCCGCTCGCGCTTCTGTACGCTGAAGCAGCAAAGAACACCGGCGGCGGACGGTCGCCGTTTGACGACAAGCGTCCGTCGAGGTTGCGTGGCGCAACCGAAGTTGATCTCCAAAGATCACGAAAAGATCACAGGATTCGCCGCACCGTGCAGGATTCGGCGGTACGACCCGGACGGTGCTGGACGATCCGGACAGCAAACCCGTACAGAACAGGCCTTCCTGGACTCGGCTGGACGCATCGGACGGTTTCCAACCGGCTTAAACCCCCCTTCCATTCACGTGGAGTACGGGTTCAAATCCCGTCCGGGCACTCTGACCAGGTGTTTTGCAAACTCGTATTGTCGAAGTCGTCGATGAAGGTCGGTGCGTTCCTCGACCAGTGGCTCGCGAGCCGGCAGGG
>NZ_JBDNIJ010000123.1:0-10421 GCF_041688325.1 Ilumatobacter sp. | reverse complement strand
GAACGCGGGCCGACGGTGTGCTTGGGAGCGGATCGGACCGCAGCCCAGGGTGTCCCAGCACCGAAAACGAAACGATCCCCGTGCCGGCATCTTGAGGACAAGATGCGACACGGGGATCGTCCGAGCGAATCGCGACATTGCGGTTCGCTCAGGCTGTTATCTGACAGCGAGGCCGGAGCTAGACGGCGTCCGTACCTTCCTCTCCCGTGCGGATGCGGATGATTCGCTCGACCTCGGTCACCCAAATCTTGCCGTCACCGATCTTGCCGGTGGCAGCTGACTTGGTGATGGCCTCAACGACGCCGTCGACAGCGGCGTCGTCGACGACGATCGCCACCTGGACCTTCGGGACAAAGTCGATCTTGTACTCAGCACCCCGGTAGGTCTCCGTGTGGCCGCCCTGGCGGCCGAAGCCGCGTACTTCACTCACGGTGATGCCGGACGAGCCAGCTTCCTTGAGTGCATCTTTGACGTCATCGAGCTTGAACGGCTTGATCACTGCAGTTACGAGTTTCATGTTGTTGTCTCTTCTCTCTTCTGTCAGTCAGGTTCAGGCGTAGGACGGGTCGTTGTTGTAGCCGGCCATGCCGTGCTCGGGAACGTCGAGGCCACCGACCTCTTCTTCTTCGCTCACTCGGAGGCCAATTGTGGCCTTGAGGGCGGAGAAGACAACGAGGCTGGCAACGCCGACCCAAGCGATGATGATGATGACCATGAGGGCCTGCACGCCGAGCTGCTCGAAGCCGCCACCGTAGATCAGGCCGGCATCTTCGCGTCCGAGGAATGCATCGTCGTAGCGGGCAAAGATGCCGATCGACAGTACGCCCCACATGCCGACGACACCGTGCACGCTGATTGCGCCGACCGGATCGTCGATCTTGATCTTGTCGAAGAATTGCACTGCGACGACCACGATGATGCCGCCGATGGCGCCGATGGCGATCGACATGATCGGAGTTGCGGTGCCGCATGGGCCGGTGATGGCGACCAGTCCGGCGAGCACGCCGTTGCCGATGAAGGCGATGTCCGGCTTGCCCGTCTTGATCCAGACGAAGGCTGCAGTGGCGCAGCCACCGGCAGCAGCAGCGAGAATCGTATTGAGTGCAATGCCTGTCACAAGATTGTCGGCAGCGAGCTCGGAGCCAGGGTTGAATCCGAACCAGCCGAGCCAGAGGATGAACACACCGACGATCGCGAACGGGATGTTGTGGCCAGGGATCGCTCGGGCCGTTCCGTCGTCGGCGAACTTGCCTTTGCGGGCACCGACAAGCTTGGCGCCGACGAGTGCGGCGACACCGCCGGTCATGTGCACGACACCGGATCCTGCGAAGTCGGAATACACGGCGTCACCGATCGAGAGGCCAGCAATGAAGCCGCCGCCCCAGGTCATGTGCACGACCACCGGGTAGATGATGCCGCACATGAACACACCAAAGATGAGGTACGACGAGAACTTCGTGCGCTCGGCCATGGCGCCCGAGCAGATCGTCACGGCTGTCGCGGCGAACACTGCCTGGAAGAAGAAGAACGTTCCGTGCGACAGGTTGATCACCCCACTTCCGCCAAGCGCGTTGATGTCAAGGTCGTTCATGAAGAACCACCCGCCGTCGGTGCCGAGGAGGTCGTTGCCGCCGCTGAAGGCGAAGGCATAGCCGGTTGCAAAGAAGGCAAGGATGCCGATGATTGCGTCGGCCATGTTCTTGGCAAAGATGTTCACTACGTTCTTCGCACGTGTTAGGCCTGCCTCGACGAGTGCGAAACCCGCCTGCATGAAGAAGACAAGACAACCAGCGATGAACACCCAGATGTTGTCGAGGATCGCTTGGACCTCTGACGCTTCCTGAGCGATGACGGTTCCGGGCAAAAGGGCCACAAGGGCGACAACGCCGCCAAGGCCAGAGATGATTCGAAGCGCACGATTGTGCAAGGGGTCCTCCAAAAAGGATCGGGGATACGGGAAGGTTTGCGTGGAGAATCCAGTGGCGCCGTTGCCGTCCGGATTGCGAAGCGAAAGCTACGGACCGTCGATGTCGCGCGTGTCGCGGCTTTGTTTCGGCTCCGTGAACTGTCGTGAAGCGTGGCGTGAGGCGTGTTGAAGAGGGCCCGGGCGACAGCCCGGAGAGGCCCGCTCTTATTGCGAAAGACGGGCACGAACGGCGGGTACGAACGGCGGACGCATCGAATTGGCTGACCGGTGCAGTTTCGGAAAACTGTCCGGGTTACTTGTGCAGCCGTCCGCCCTCAGTAGGGGACCAGTTTTCTCGAGGGGGTTGAGGCACTGGCTGATCTGAGGGCGGAACGACTGCGCAGGTCAAGGTACGGACACGATGTTGCGTGAGTGTGCGCTTTCCGTAAACGAGCGGTGAACAGCCGGCGTTGGTTCGGGGCCAGCTTGCGGCAGCCCGGGGGAGCAAGCGACGAGTGCCACACGCGCCAGATTCGGGGCAACGTCGATGCAACAGCAAGAATGTCGTCTATGGATCTGACGTACCCGAACGAAGCTGAAGAATTCCGCGCCGAAATCAAATCGTGGCTTCTCGACAACCTGCCTGAGGGCTGGTTCGACGATGGCTTCGAGATGACGTCAGGAGAGCGCGAGGCGTTCAACGCCGAGTGGCCCACCAAGCTCTTCGAAGGTGGTTGGATCTGCGCCACTTGGCCGGCCGAGTACGGCGGCAAGGGCCTGACCACGATGCAGGGCGTCGCTCTGTCGGAGGAGTTCGCCAACGCGAAGGCCCCGATGCGCGGTGACTTCTTTGGCGACACGCTGGTTGGCCCGACACTGCTTCAGTGGGGAACCGAGGAACAAAAAAAGGAGTTTCTGCCCGGTATTTTGCAGGGTCGGACCCGCTGGTGCCAGGGCTTCTCGGAGCCCGACTCCGGTTCTGACTTGGCGTCGATCAAGACGACCGCCGAGCTCGACGGCGACGAGTGGGTCATCAACGGCCAGAAGGTTTGGACCACGCAGGGTCACCACGCCGACTATTGCTTCCTCCTGACGCGTACAGATCCCGAGGCGAAGAAGCACGCCGGCATCTCCTACATGCTCGTCCCAATGAATCAGCCGGGCATCGAAGTCCGCGGCATCACGCAGCCCGACGGCACCGCCGAATTCTGTGAGGTCTTCTTCTCGGACGCACGTTGCGCCAAGGACGCCGTTGTCGGCGGAGTGAACAACGGCTGGAAGGTCGCGAACTCAACCCTCGGCTTTGAGCGCGGCCAGTCTGCCACGACTGGTTTCCGCCGCTTTGCCGAGGAGTTCCGGATCCTCAAAGAGCAGGCCATTGCCAACGGCGCAATCAACGATCCGCACATCCGTCAGCGTCTGATGCAGTACTACAGCAAGATTGAGATCCTGCGTTTCAACGGCTTGCGGAACCTCACTGCGACGCTGAACAAGAGCCGCGGTGCCGGGGTGGTTGATATGGGCACGATTGCGCTCGGAGCGACGAACAAAATGTTCTGGACCGAGATGCATCAGAAATCCATGGAACTGGCGTTGGACATCTATGGCACCGATTCGTTGCTGATCGACGCCGGTCCGGAGGGCGGCGGCTGGCCCGGCGCCTCGCGCGACAAACGCCGCGACGGCTACCCGGTGAGCCCGATGATGTCGTCGTTCTTCTTCTCGCGTTCCGAGACCATCTGGGGCGGCACGAGCCAGATCCAGCGCAACATCGTCGGCGAACGCGTTCTCGGTCTTCCCAAAGAACCACAGCCCCCGACCGGCTCCTAAGCGCAGGGGAGAGCGCAAGGCCGGGTGCAGAGATGGCTGTTCCAAAGCTCAACAACTGGACAAAACTTGCCATCAAGCTGTGATGTTCACCCAACTGGCTACTGATGTCGCTCCGATCCGCGGTGTCGTCATCGGGCCCGCCTCGACGCAGACGCTGAGCGTGTCGGTCGACGTGGCCCGTCTCTCGTAGCCTTAGGTGCATGACAGTGCGAATCGGAGTTATTGGTGCGGGCGGTATGGGCCGTGAGCACATCACGAATCTCGCTGCGATTGACGGCGTGGAGGTCGCCGTCGTTGCCGATGTCGTCGCAACAGCAGCCCTCGATGCTGCTGGCCTCTGCAACGCTGCTGCATCGACCGACGCCTTCGCTGTCGCCCGAGACCCGAGCCTCGACGCCATCGTCATCGCGTCGCCGGATGACACGCATGCCAATCTCACGATCGCTGCAGTCGAGCGCGGTGCCTTCGTCCTGTGTGAGAAGCCGCTGGCGAGCAATGTCGCCGACGCTGAACGGGTCGTTGCCGCAGAGGTCGCTGCTGGGCGTCCGTTGGTCCAGTTGGGCTTCATGCGCCAGTACGACCCAGCGCATCTGCAGGTTGCAACCGCAATCGGCGAACTCGGTGCGATCCGCCATGTCCGTAGTGCTCACCGCAACACCAACCACCAGTGGGAACGGCCGCTCGAACTGGTCTTCTCGCAATCGTTGATCCACGACGTGCACACCGCCCGATGGCTCATGGGCACCGAGTTCTCGTCCGTCACCACGCAGGTGGTCAGCGGACCACGGCCAGTCGAGCACGTGGTTGTCCTCGGGGCGATGGCTGACGGGTCGACTGTCACGATCGAGTTCGTCGAAGCCACGTACGGCTACGACATCGATGTCGAGGTGACCTGCGAACATGGCATGGTCACCGCCCCGCAACCAGCTCAGCCGGTTGTCCGCTTCGAGGGCGCGGGTCATCAGCACATTGGTGACGACTGGTTCGGACGATTCACCGAGGCATATCGGGCTGAGGCCGCGGATTGGATTGCAGGGGTTCGTGCCGGAGAGGTGCGCGGCCCGACTTCGATCGATGGTTTGGCGGCGCAGCGAGTTGTCGATGCAGCGATTCGATCGGCGGTATCTGGCCAACGCGAAGCGGTCTCACCGCCGTTTGTGACTTCCGGCCGGACCTGATCTGAGACGGTCAAGACTCGATCTGGTTCGACATGATGGTTGAGTGTCGATGTCGGGAAGCTCCACTGTTGCGGATCAGCATGCTGATTGCGCTGAGGAGCGACTGATCACCAAACCATTCGTGGTCGTATCGTTGAGTGCCTTTGCGTTCTTCATGTACATCGGAACGCTGGTCCCACTCGTTCCGCTGTTCATCGAGGGGCCGCTGAAAGGTGGCGAACTCGCCCTCGGGCTGAATGCCGCAGTTTTTGCCCTTGCTGCAGTGTTCGCTCGGCCACTGCTCGGCCGTTTGGCCGATCGCTACGGACGTCGCTCAATCATCATCGGTGGTGCGCTGATGGCCGCGGCCGGCGGCATGTTGATGAGCCAGATCGATTCGCTCGGCTTCTTGATGGCGCTCCGGGTACTCACCGGCGTGGGCGAAGCGGCAGTTTTCGTCGGATCCGCAACGCTGATTGCCGATCTGTCGCCGCGTGAACGTCGCGCCGAGGGGGCGAGCTACTTCTCAGTGGCTGTGTTCTCCGGCATCGGTGTCGGACCGGTGTTCAGTGAATGGCTGCTTGACGACGTCAACTTCGAACGCACCTTTATCGCGGCCGGCGGCTTCGCCATACTGGCTGCGGTGATCGCGATCTTCGCGCCGGCGCGCGTTGAGTCACCCGAAGATTCCGAGTCGACCGTTGACTCGGGCGGACACGCTGCGCCGCCTGTGAGAGCCCTTGCCGAGAGCGGCATCTTCAAGATCATTCACCCTGCCGCGATTCTGCCCGGTGTTGTGTTGGCGTTCGGGGTTGGCGGTCTGACCACCTTCTTCCTCTTCATCCCCGAGTACTCGCGCGACAACGGATTCGCCAACTCTGGCCTCTTGTTTCTGACCTATGCGCTCGTCTCGCTCGTCATTCGAATCTTCGGCGCAAAGCTGCCGGAACGTCTGGGCCCGCGACGTTCTGTCACGATTGCGCTTGTCTCCATGGCGGGCGGTCTTGCTGTCTTCGCTGCTGCGCCGAACGTCGTCGGCCTGTGGATCGGGGCGTTCCTGATCGGGCTCGGCGCTGCATTCAACTACCCGTCGCTCATGGCGCTCACGGTCAACAATGCCAGCGATGCGGATCGCGCATCGGCAATCAGTTCGTTCACGATGTTCTTCGAAATCGGCTCGGCGGGAAGCGGCCTGCTTATCGGTGGGTTCGCTCAGATCGTCGGCAAGCAGGTCGGATTCCTGGGTGGCGTGGTTTCCTGCCTGATCGGTCTGTGGCTCCTGCGGACCAAGCTCGCGCCCGCTGGGTCTGACGTCGGTTCCAACAGGACTGAGCGGAAATCAGACATCCAACTGGCTGGCTGATTTCCGCTGGTCATTGTGGGCAGTGACCGGCATCATGGAGTCATGCCACCGCTCGACCACGACCGTTGCTACAGCATCGTCAAGAACGCCGACCGGCGCTTCGACGGGTGGTTCGTGACCGCAGTACGTACGACGGGCATTTATTGCCGCCCGAGTTGTCCAGCAATCACGCCGAAGCAAACGAACGTCGAGTTCCATCACACGGCCGCCGCTGCACAGCAACGTGGGTTTCGAGCGTGCAAGCGGTGCCGTCCTGACGCGTCGCCTGGCTCGCCGGAGTGGAATCTCCGCCAGGATCTGATCGGGCGAGCGATGCGCCTGATTGCGGACGGGGCTGTCGAGCGTGACGGCGTGCCGGGGCTGGCGAAGCAGCTCGGCTACAGCGAGCGTCATCTCAATCGAGTCATGACCAACGAGCTCGGTGCAGGTCCGCTGGCCATCGCCCGGGCCCATCGGGCGCACACGGCGCGGTTACTTATCGAAACCACCACGATGAACTTCACCGATATTGCCTTCGCAGCAGGTTTCGGCAGCATTCGCCAGTTCAACGACACAGTGCGTGAGGTGTTTGCGTCGTCGCCGACCGAACTGCGTGCCAAGCGCAGCACCGGGAGCCAGGCATTGACGGCGGGCGAGGTCACACTTCGGCTACCGACCCGTCAGCCGTTCGCTGGTGACGAGTTGCTTGCGTTCCTCGGGGCGCATGCCGTTCCCGGTGTGGAGTCGTGGGATGGCTCGAGCTTCGCTCAGGTGCTGTCATTGCCGCAGGGGTCCGGCGTTGTTTCGCTGCGAGCAGGTGACGATTACGTCGAGGCTCGCGTGCGCCTGACCGAGTGGGCCGACCTCGCCACGGCGGTTCAACGGATCCGTCGACTCCTCGACCTCGATGCCGATCCGCAGGCCGTCGATGCCGCACTCGCCTCCGATCCGCGCCTTGCTCCGCTTGTTGCCAGAGTCCCCGGGCGGCGCGCTTCGGGGAGCGCCGATCCGGTACAGACGGCACTGCGTGCGGTGGTCGGCCAGCAAGTATCGCTTACGGGAGCACGCACCGTGACGGGTCGCCTTGCTCTGGCCCTGGGTGATCCGCTCGACCCGGCGCTGGCGGTCGGCAACGGATTGTCTCATGCCTTCCCGACCGTCGAGCGTCTCGCCGAAGCACCTGACGAATTGTTCGCCATGCCGGCTGCTCGCCGCGACACGGTGCGCCGCCTTGCAGCCGCCGTTGCCGAGGGCAGTGTTGCGCTTGATGCGGGTTCCGACCCGCACGTGGCCCGTGATCAACTCCTCGCACTGAAAGGCATCGGGCCGTGGACGGCTGATTACGTGATGATGCGGGGCCTCGGACATCCCGACGTCTTTCTCGGCACCGACCTCGTTGCGGTCAACGCTCTCACGGCGCTCGATCTCACCGTCGACGATGCAGCCGGCTGGGCACCTTGGCGCTCGTATGCACTCCATCACCTCTGGGCGAGCCTCGGAACGCTCGAGGCCGCCGCGGCTGCCGCTGCACGACCCCGCAAGGACACCGCATGACCGCTACCAATAACGACACCAGCCCTGACACCAGCCCTGACACCAGCCCTGACACCAGCTTGTCTTTCACGATGATGGACAGCCCCCTGGGCGTGCTCAGACTCGTTGCCAGCAATGTCGGGCTCCGGGCAGTGCTCTGGCCGAGCGATGATCCGGCACGGGTGCCACTCGGAATTGTGATCGAGGCGGCCGACCCGACCGATCATCCCGTCCTTGCTGCAGCCGTCAATCAACTCGGCGAGTACTTCGCCGGGGATCGTCGGAATTTCGATCTCCCACTGGAACCGATCGGCACCGACTTTCAGCAGTCAGCATGGATCGCGCTGCGAGCCATCCCTTATGGAGAGACCGTCAGCTACGGCGAGCAGGCCGCAGCGATGGGCGACAAGCGTAAGGCGCGTGCGGTCGGTGCCGCCAATGGTCGCAATCCGATCTCGATCATCGTGCCCTGCCATCGAGTTGTCGGTTCGAACGGCTCGCTCACAGGATTCGCCGGCGGCCTCGCCAGCAAGCAATGGCTCCTTGAACACGAGTCCACTACCGCTCCGTCTTCCAAAATGGAGACCATTTCAACGCGGCAGTGACGTGTCTTGGTCTCCATTTCTGGCGATGGGGGCAACGCTGGCGAAATGGAGACCGTTCTGCTTGCTGGGCGCGGTGAGCTGGTCTCAGTTTCTGATGACAGGGGCGGCGTGAGGGTGTGGCAACGTGACGCGATGAAGTATGTGCCGTTTGGAAACACTGGTTTGTCCGTCTCTGCGATCACGCTCGGGTGCATGAGTTATGGCGAGTCGGGTAAGGGCACCCACGCATGGAGCATGGACGAGGCGAGCAGCCGGCCGTTCATCGAGCAGGCCCTCGAAGCAGGGATCAACTGCTTCGACACGGCCAATGTTTATTCGCTGGGATCGAGCGAGGAGATCGTCGGTCGAGCGCTTGCCGACATGACGAATCGCGAAGACGTGATCATTGCCACCAAGGTGCGTGGCCGAATGCGCGAGGGGCACTTCGGCGAGGGGCTCTCCCGCAAGGCAATCATGCATGAGGTCGACCAGAGCCTGAAGCGGCTCGGCACCGACTACATCGATCTGTATCAGATCCATCGCTGGGACCATCGCACGCCGATCGAAGAGACGATGGAGGCGCTGCACGATCTGATCCGCTCGGGCAAGGTGCATCACATCGGTGCATCGTCGATGTACGCATGGCAGTTCAGTAAGGCGCAGTACACCGCTGACGCCAACGGTTGGACGCGGTTCGTCAGCATGCAGCCGCATTACAACCTGATCAATCGCGAAGAGGAGCGCGAGATGCTTCCGCTTTGTCGCGACATGAACGTCGCCGTGATCCCATGGAGCCCGATGGCCCGCGGCAAGCTGACTCGCGAGTGGGGTGCCACGACCAACCGCACAGAAAGCGACGACTTCGGTCGCTACCTCTACAGCATGGAGGAGTCGGACAAAGCAGTGTCCGACGCCGTCGGTGTGGTTGCCGAAGCGCGCGGTGTGTCGCGCGCGCAGATTGCCCTCGCGTGGGTGCTGCGCAATAAGGCAGTCACGTCACCGATCATCGGTGCAACCAAGCCGCATCACATCGACGATGCCGTGGCAGCCGTCGAGTTGGAACTTACAGACGACGAAGCGCAGTCGCTCGAAGAGCACTATCTCCCGCACCCCATCGTCGGCTTCTCCTGAGTCGGTCCAGATCGCCCGATCCCTGCGTTGCGAGAGCTCGTCATTGAGCAAGCTCAACATCCTCGCCTCGCGCCTCGCGCCTCGAACAATCTGATCCCAACTCAGGGGATTGGGAGGGACGAATGGCGCCCGACTGCGCTGGCCCGCCCGCTGTGCCTTTTACTTACGTCGGTAGGCGGAGGCTGACTGCGCTTTGCGGGCGCGGTTGGCTTCCTGCTTTGCTGCCTTAGCGGCCTTGCGTGCTGCGCGCAACTTGTCTTGCTCGTCGGCCGGGCGCTTCGAGGTGTCGAGCACCGTCGTGGCTTCGGACTCTTCGACCTTCGGGAGGGCCATGGTGTCGTCGTTCTTCAGCAGGTCGCGGATGATCGCGGACGCGGGTGCTTCCCCAGCCGCGGTGGCAGCGAGCATGATTCGGGCAACGGCGAGGCCGTGCTTCTCGACGATCGGGGGGAGCACTTCCTTGAGCTGATCGGTCGACGGATTGTCGGCGTTCTCACCGAGCTGCTCGATGCAAGCGGCGAGGGCAGCGTCGGAAATGATCGCTGCGATTGCTTCCATGGTGCCGTCGATGCGGCCGGTCTTGACGGCAGCGCGCACGCTGTCGACAGCGAGTTCGCCTTCGACAAATGACTCCAGGCCTTCACGATGATCGTCGTCGAGTACCTCGATGGCGGCGGCCAATTCTTCGTCGGTGGCAGCCTTGATTGAGCGGTCGAGGAGACCCAGCGCCTGCATGCGGTTCTTGACGTGATTCACGGGCAGCGACGATACCGTCGAAACATGCCGAGCAGCACTGTAGCCATCTCAGACGCTAAGTTCGTCTCGCTCACGACGTACAAAAAAGACGGTACACCCAAGCCGCTTCCGGTCTGGATCGCCGCGCTTCCCGACGGCCGTGTGGGTTTCACCACGTCGGGGGAGTCGTGGAAGGCGAAGCG
>NZ_JBDNIJ010000122.1:0-11298 GCF_041688325.1 Ilumatobacter sp. | reverse complement strand
GCAGTTGCACCGTGACCTCTGTCGCGAGTTTCGCATCGACATTGCTGCTCCGCTTGTCGAACTCGACTCAGCCGTCGCTGCCCGATCTTCGATCCCTGCCGGCGATACCGATCTCACGCTTCGTCAAACCGTCTCGACCGACGTCCAACTGCTCGCCCTCTCGGGCCAGATCGATCGCATCCGAAAGGAAGTCCTCACATGACCGACACGCCGAACCCATCGTTCGCTGCTCCTCCACCTTCTCCTCCACCTTCACCTCCACCCTCCACTCCAGCGCCCACTCCAGCGCCCACTCCAGCGCCCACTCCAGCGCCCACTCCAGCACCGGTGAAACCGACTGCACCGTCCAGCACCTCGTCCGAAGCGCGTGATGCCGTGCTCGCCGTGCGCGACGAGGTCGGCAAGGTCATCGTCGGCCAGCAGGGTGTGGTGAGCGGCGTGATTTCTGCTCTTCTCGTCAGCGGACATGTGCTCCTCGAGGGAGTCCCTGGCGTTGCGAAGACGCTTCTCGCGAAGAGCGTCGCTGCGGCATTCGACATGGAGTTCTCCCGCGTGCAGTTCACGCCTGACCTGATGCCATCGGACGTGGTCGGCATGACCGTGCTGGATCAGGCTCCGGGTATGGCGCCGACATTCCGGTTCCGCGAAGGACCGGTCTTTACCAACCTGCTGCTCGCCGACGAGATCAACCGGACGCCGCCGAAGACCCAGGCGGCGCTGCTCGAAGCAATGGAAGAACGACAGGTGTCGATCGAGGGGAAGAGCAGACTGCTGCCGAATCCGTTCCTGGTGATTGCGACACAGAACCCGATCGAGCACGAGGGCACGTTCCCATTGCCTGAAGCACAGCTCGACCGATTCCTGTTCAAGCTCGTCGTCGGCTACCCGACTGAAGACCAGGAAGCCGAGATGCTCGCCCGACACCACGCGGGGATCAACCCACATGCAACGAAGCAACTGATTCGGCCGGTGGCGAATGCTGCGCATCTGCTTGCAGCCCGTGCCGAGATCGATGCGATCACCGTCGAGCCCGCCGTGCTCCGCTACATCGTCTCGTTGTGTCGGGCAACCCGCGAGTCGCCGTCGCTCCAACTCGGGGTATCACCCCGTGGCGCCACCTGGCTCCTCCATGCGTCGAAGGCGTGGGCCTGGCTGTCGGGGCGGACCTTCGTGACGCCTGACGAGGTGAAGTCGGTGGCCAAGCCGTGCCTCCGCCACCGTGTGCTCGTGCGCCCCGAACTCGAACTCGAAGGGACAGCTGCCGATGCCGTCCTCGACGGTTTACTCGCCGCTGTCCCGACGCCGCGCTGACCGTTGTTGCAGCTGTGCGCCGCGTGAGCGAATTCAGTCGACCGGTCCCGACCGGTTGGTTCGCGCTCCTTGTCGCGCTTGCAGCGATCCCCGTGATGGCGCTGCGATCGACATCGTGGCTTGTCCTTGCTGTGATTGGGGTGCTCGCCATTTTGCTGGCTGTAGTCGACGCTGTGCTCGCCGTGCGGCCGCGTGATATCGAAGTCATCCGCGAGTTCCCGGCGGCGCTGACCGTCGGAGAGCCCGGCCAGATCGCCTGGCGGGTGCGGAGCCATGCGACCCGATCGACGAGCGTCACGGTCGCCGACGCAATCTGGCCCAGCCTGGCGGCCTCTCGTCGACTGGCGTCGTTCGTGCTCGAACCGCGTCAGCAACATCGATTCGGCGCGCACATCGAGCCGCTTCGCCGCGGTCGCTTCCCGTTCGGAGCAGTGACCGTGCGCACGGTCGGCCCGATGCGACTGATCGCGCTCCACACCAACCGCACGGTCGACGGCACCATTGCGGTGATGCCCGCCTACCCGTCGCGTGAGCTGATGGGGACCAAGATGCGCATCCCGTTGGAGTCGGGCGTGCGTGCCGTGCGGACGCGAGGCACCGGCACCGAGTTCGACCAGCTCCGCGAGTACCGACAGGGCGATGACTTTCGCAAGGTCGATTGGGCAGCGACGGCCCGGCAGCAGCACGTGATCGTCAGGGACTATCGGGCCGAGCGCAATCAACACGTGGTCGCGATGCTTGACAACGGCCGGATCATGGCGGGCACCGTCGGCGACACGCCACGCGTCGAACACGCGATGGACGCAGTGCTTGGGCTGACGCAGGTCGCGTTGCGCCTCGGTGACAACGTGGGGATGCTGACCTTCGACAGTCAGGTGCGGGGCATCGTGCCGGCGCGTCACTCGAAAGCTCAGTTCTCGAAAATGGCTGAGGCCATGTACCTGCTCGAACCAGCCCTTGACGAAAGCGCATACAACGTCGCGTTCAACAGCGCCGCGGCCCGGTTCCGCCGTCGGTCACTGTTCGTCGTCTTCACCGAGTTGGTCGAAACGGTTGTGGACGACGCGCTCATCCCCGCGCTCGCGGCGCTCACTCGGAGGCACCTGGTCGTCGTTGCGTGCGTGCGTGACCCCGATGTGGCCGACTGGGCTACGCAGTCAGGCCACACCGCTGCTGCTGATGCGTACCGATCCGCAGCTGCGGTGGCCGCCCTCGAAGCGCGCGAGCGAACGATTGCAAAGTTGAGAGCTACCGGTGCTTTGGTGGTCGATGCCCGACCCGGCGCTCTGGCAACCGACGTGGTCGATCGCTACCTCGAACTCAAGACGTCAGGCCGCCTCTGAGCGGCACACGTCGTCAGTGTGATGGAAATGGTGCGCATGTTGACCAAAACCATCACGCTGACGAGGCTTCGTGGGCGCGGGCTGCCCGTCGGCCGTAGACAATCGGCCATCCCCAGAATGCCACGAAGGCGAGCACGCCGATGCCGACCCGAACTGATGTGGGCCATGGTCGGCCGGTGACGAATCCTTCGATCAGCCCGGCGATGAACATCGCCAGCACGAGGCCGATGATGACGTTGCCGACGTAACGCCCGTCATCGGCCAAGGCTCGCCAACGTGTCCGGTTGCCCGGAGAGATCACGGTCCATCCAAGGCGGAGCCCGGCGCCCCCGGCGACGATCACCGCGGAGATCTCGAGGAGGCCGTGCGGCAAGATCAATCCCCAGAAACGTTCCCATTCGCCGACGTGCGTGAACAGCCCGCCAGCGACCCCGCCATTCGCGCCGTTGTAGATGAGGATCAGCGCCGTAAAGACACACAGCAGGATTCCTGCGGCGAAGGCGAGGATCGCAACGCGCACGTTGTTCAAGAAAACCTGGCTGGCGAAGTTCTGCGCCGGTTGGCTCGAGTAGTACTCCTCGAAGTCGCGTTCGATGTACGACGTCCGGATGGCCTCGTCGGCGGTCAGGTTGAACGCATCGGGCGAGATGCCGATCCAGACCATCATGATGATCCACGGCACCAGCGTGAAGGCGGCGGAGGCAGCGATGAACCACCGGATCGACCACACCGCAGCGGGGAATGACACGGTGAAGAATCGGACGATGCCCTTGCCCGGTTCGGTGTCGCGGGTGCCGTACAGGACTCCGTGTGCCTCGGCGACGAGATAGGTGAGTCGACCGATGAGCGCATCATCGCCCCGGTAGACGAGCCGGGCGTGGGCGAGTTGGCCGCCGGTGCGCTGATAGAGCCCGACCAACTCGTCGAGTTCGTCGGGACCCACGTTGCTGACTTTGCGAGCGCGCTTGGTCAACTGTTCGAGACGCTGCCATTGGTACTGATTCGTCGCGACGAACGCATCGATGTCCATGTCAGAACCGACAGTACCCGCCCGTGTCTTCCACCGGGCCCTACGGTGGTGACGTGATGGATCTCGCAAACGGCGCTGGCCGCGCCGACAGCAATCGAGGGAGCAGCAATCGAGCTGGCATCGTCACACCCGAAGCGGTCCTGCTCGATGTCGAGACTGCAGGGTTTGCTTCGCGAGCGACCGCGGGAGCCATCGATTTCGCCCTGCAGTTGGTCGCTTTCTTTATTCTGCTGCTGATCGGAGTTTTCGCATTCGGTGAGGGTTCGACGTTCAACACATTCGCTGCGTTCGTGGTCTTTGGACTGCTCTTCGGATATCCCATCGTCTTCGAGACGTTGCTCCGCGGCCGAACGCCTGGCAAGGCAGCGTTGCGGCTCCGAGCGGTCACCATCGACGGCGCACCGATCCACCTGCGCGAGGCGGCCTTGCGGGCGATGGGCGGTGTCGTTGACCGGCTGCTTCCTCCGGGTGGCATCACCGGAGTGCTGTTCGTGCTCGGGACGCCACGTCATCAACGAATCGGCGATCTCGTCGCCGGCACCATCGTGATTCGCGACCCCCGTCAATATGTGCCGGCGCCAGCACTTTGGTTCTCGCCGCCACCTGGCTACGAAGCATATGCAGCAGCCATTGACCCGTCAGCGATCACGACTGAGCAGTACACCGTGGTGCGCTCGTTCCTGACTCGTGTCGGCACGCTGGCACCGCACGTGCGGCTGGCGTTGGCAGTCGACCTGGCCGATCGTCTGGCTACAGCGATCAACCACCCGCGTCACCCTGAGGTCCACCCCGAGGCGTATCTTCTGAGTGTCATTTCTCGCTATCAGCGAAGCGTCGGTCCAGCGAGCCCGACCCCGTGAGCGTCCGGAATCGGAAAGCGAAATAGCCGCGCAGAGTTAGCGGCGCAGAGTTAGCGGCGGCGGGAGATGCGTTCGGTGGCTTCGCTCGCAGCGAGGGTGACTGCGGCAGCGGCAAGCCCCCACAACACGCCGACGGCGATGCCGACGATCGCACCGACCACAAAGATGGCCAGCAGCCACACGAGTTGGTTCGGTTTGAGCTTGAGATCACGCTGCGCGGCCACGTCAGCAGTATTGCCGGTTCAACCGTGCCGATAGCGTGACCACGTGAATTCGCCCGGGCCTGTCGACACGGCCATCACCTACCTCGACCACGCAGCGTCGGCGCCCATGCGGCCCGAGGCGATCGAGGCGATGTTGCCGTATTTGCGCGACCAGTACGCCAACCCGTCGGGCTCACATCGTTTTGCCCGTCAGGCCCGCCAGGCCGTCGACGAGTCGCGTGACCGTGTCGCCGCCGTCCTCGGTTGCCGTCCCAACGACGTCGTGTTCACCGGGTGCGGAACCGAGAGCGACAATATGGCGATCACCGGCGCCGTCACCCGATCAGGTGGCGTCGCCGTGTGCCCCGCCACGGAGCATCACGCGGTCCTCGAAGTGGTCGAGCACCACGGCGGAGTTGTCGTCGGTGTCGATCACGCTGGTCGTGTCGATCTCGAGCATCTCGCTGCCGCGCTCGATGAGATTGTCGCGGCTGATCGTTCCGTCGCGATCGTCAGCGTGATGACGGTGAACAACGAAGTCGGTTCGATCAATGACCTTGCAGCGGTCCGCCGTGTCGTCCGTCGACACGCGCCGGGTGCGCTGCTCCACACTGATGCGGTGCAAGCGGTTTGCTGGCTTGACTTGCGAGAGGTCACACCCCACGTCGACCTGCTTGCGCTGAGCGCGCACAAGTTCGGCGGTCCGAAGGGTGTCGGTGTGCTCGTCGAAAACGGCGGCCCCAAGATCAACCCCTTGATCATCGGTGGTGGCCAGGAACGTGAGCGGCGCAGTGGCACCCACAACACGGCGGGCATCGTGGCCGCATCTGTCGCGCTGGAACTGGCCGATGCTGAGCGGGCAACCGAAGTCGTGCGCATTGCTGCACTGCGCGATCGGCTCGTCGACGAACTGTGTACCCACCTCGACGGGGTGACCGAGACACTCGATCGCAGCGAGAAGATCGCTGGCTCAGGCCATGTGTGCATCGAAGGGATCGAGAGCGAAGCGCTGCTCTTCTTGCTCGACGAAGAGGCGGTGTGCGCATCGGCAGCATCGGCATGCGCCAGCGGCGCCATGGAGCCGTCGCACGTACTCGCCGCCATGGGAGTCCCAGCTGAGCGGTCCCTCGGGGCGCTCCGCTTGACGCTGGGCCACACGACCACCGACGCAGACATCGACCGCGGCGTGCACGTGGTCACCAAGGCAGTCCAGCGGCTGCGCTCCCACACAGATCAAGCCCACACAGATCGAGGTATGGCATGAAGGTGATGTGCGCGATGAGCGGCGGAGTCGATTCGTCCGTTGCAGCACTGCTGCTGCGCGACGCAGGCCACGAGGTGGTCGGTGTCACCATGAAGTTGTGGGGTGGCGACAGTGACACCGGGTGCTGTTCCGTTTCTGATGTCGATGACGCCCGTCGAGTTGCACAGCAGCTCGGTATCGACCACCTCGTGTTCAACTTCGGTGACGATTTCGACAAGCACGTGGTCGACCCGTATGTCGCGGCTCACGCGAACGGCACGACACCGAACCCATGCATCGAGTGCAATCGATCCGTCAAGTTTGCGCGCCTCGCCGAGCGGGCTGACCTCCTCGGCTTCGATGCAGTCGCGACCGGCCACCACGCAAATATTGGTCGGACCGACACCGGCGCGTACACGCTGCTGCGCGGCGATGATCCCGACAAAGATCAGAGCTACGTCGTGCACATGCTCGATCAGCAGCAGTTGGCGCGCACCATGTTCCCGGTCGGGGGAATGCACAAGTCGAAGGTCCGCGAGCTCGCAGCCTCCATCGACCTCCGGACCGCCGACAAGCCGGACAGCCAGGACGTCTGCTTCATCACCTCGACCGGAGGACGAACCTCGTTCCTCGGCAACCGGATCCCGTTCAACCGTGCCGACGTCGTCGACACCTCCGGCGCGAAGCTCGGCGAAGTCGAGGCGGTCGAGATGGTCACGATCGGCCAGCGCAAGGGCCTCGGCCTCCCGGGGGGTGGCCCCAAACGCTACGTGATCGACGTCGACACCAAGGCACAGATTGTTACGGTCGGTGCTGACAGCGACCTGTTGCGCGACGACCTCACCGTTCGGCGGATGGCATGGGTCGACGGTCCGACGTCTGGCGAAGTGCTCGTGCAGGCAAGCGCACACGGGACTCCAAAGGCTGCGACGATCAACGTGTTCAGCGACGGCGTTGATGACCACGTCGACATCGTGTGGGCTGAGCAGCAACGCCGGATCGCTCCCGGCCAGAGCGTCGTGTTTTACGACCTGTCTGACACCTCTGTGCTCGGCGGCGGCATCGCCGACTGAATCTGCCCCTGGTCCGATTCAGAGGAGGCGAATACCGCGGGCCGCAGCAGTCGCCAGCGCTTCGCCCGGCCTGCTCGGGCTGATCAGGAAGCCCGTCATGTGGATGGCTTTGCCGCCCGGATCTTGCGGGGTGAATGCAAAGACCGTCGTGACGGTTTCGAGCGCCTGGACTTCGAGGGCGTAACCACTGGCCGGGCCGGTGAGGTCGGCCGCTTCGGTATCGGCAGGGGCGAGGCGCATGCCGCCGAGTTGATCGGAACGAACCATCAGCGTGTCGGCCAAGACGACGGGGTCGTGCACCACCAGGCCAGCGGGAACAAGGACGAGCCAGCGGCGCGAGAACCGATGCCAACGAGGGGTGAGCAGGACGAGGCCAGCCACACCGATCGCGCTGAGTAGGCCGCCGAATACGTACGACTTGGCGGCGAGGAGCAGTGGACCGAACACAATGATCGGTGCCCATGTGGCCCACGTGACGATGGCCGCGGTGCCCGCTGCGACAGGAAAACGCAGGGGGAGCCGCTCCTCGTCGCCGTAGGAGGATGCTTGGACGAACTGGCGCCCGACATCGGCCGTGAACATGGCGAACAGAGCGATGCTTGCCGGAATGGCCAGAGCCGCAACCTCGATTGCCTCAGCGCCGCCGACGACTGCACCGATCGTGACGGGAAGGACCAACGGAGCGAACACGCGAGCGACCGTCAAAGAACGCACCGAAGGGATCGCCAGTGCGAGCATCACAGCGCCCCACGGGGCCCAGCCACCGATGGCGGCGGTCCAGCGCACGGCATCACTCCGACCGTCTACAGCCCCCTGCAGGGCTGCTCCACCGAACACGGCGACAACGATCCACGCGACCCGCGCCACCCATGCTGCACTGCGCGCGCTCAGCGCGGTCATGTCCACCGAAGCCATGCACACATGTTGCCGGGAACTGACGACTCTCACGACAGTCGCGGACAGATCATTTTCGCATCCGCTCGGATTCGGTTGCAGGGCCTCCTGCGTGAAACGATGAACATGTGATTGCAAGGGACAGCCGATTTGCCAACGGGGCAGCAACGAGCGTGGGCGCACTGCCTCACCGTGACGCGGCAGCTGCCGCGGCTTTTGCGATGGGCGAATTCGAGATTGCCACTGTTCCGTCGCTGCCGAACGTGGCGGCATTCACCGCCGACGCACTGGCGACCGAACGCCTCGACGATTCAGCGTTCGCCGGGCTGCACGCCTTCCTCAACTTGGCCCGCAATGTGTCGCTCGACGGACTACCGCTCACCTGGCATCTTCCTGGCCCGCTGACGATCGGCGCATCACTGTGCGAAGCGGGCGTCGAGCCGGCCGAGGCGTTTGCGCTGGCGGTCAAGGTCGTGCGGAGCAAGTTGGTCGACGTGGCTGCTGAAATCTCCAGCGCACTGCCCGCCTCGCCGCAACTCGTCATGCTCGATGAGCCAGCGCTTGCCGACCTGATGGCACCCGACTTTCCGATCCCGCCCGATCATGCGATCGACGTGATCTCCAGTGCGATGGCGTCGTTGACCGGGGACGTCGTCGTCGGCATCCATTGCGAAGAACTCTGCGACCTCGCCACGATGCTGGCTGCCGGCCCGGGAGTCATTTCGGTGCCGGTCGACGAAAAGCTGGTCGACTGGGCCGGATACATCAACCGGTTCCTCGACGACGGCGGCGTCATTGCTTGGGGCGTTGTTCCCACGGGCGGGCCGCTCGCGTCCACGTCCGAACGGTATTGGCGTCAGCTCAGCGAACTCTGGTGCGAACTGGTGGCTCGTGGGTGCGATCCGGTGGCGCTGCGTCGCCAGAGCATGGTCACGCCGGGCGGCAGTCTTGACGCCCACGCGGTCTCGGTCGCCCGTCGACTCGCCCGGATGACGGCCGAAATCTCTAAGCGGGTCAAAGACCAGGCCAACGCGACGCGCTTCGCGCTCGGCGCCTGACTCGATTGAGTCGCTCGGGATCGCGTTCTAATACGCTGCGATCTGATGAGCTCCGGTGCGACCTCCCCGCAACACCGTGTCGGCGAACTGCGCGTACAGATCGCCCATCACAACGAGCGCTATCACACGCTTGACGACCCCGAGATCGACGATGCCGTCTACGACGCGCTGGCACGCGAACTCCGAGCGCTCGAGGCTGAGCATCCCGACCTGATCGTTCCAGATTCGCCATCGGCTCAGGTTGGCGGATTGATCAGTACAGCGTTTTCCCCTGTCGAGCATCGGGTTCCGATGACCAGCCTCGATAACGCCATGGACCGCGACGAACTGCGTGCCTGGGCCGACCGTGTCGTCAAGGGTCTCGATGGTCAGATCCCGACCTTTGTCTGCGAGCTGAAGTTCGATGGCCTGGCGATGAGTATTCGCTACGAGAAAGGCCAGTTCATCCAGGCCGCCACGCGCGGCGATGGCCGTGTCGGCGAGGACGTCACCGACAACGTCAAGACGATTGCCGACGTGCCGCACGAACTGACCGCACCGGATGACGGCACGTTGCTCTCCGCTGTCCCGCCGGTGGTTGAGGTGCGTGGCGAGGTGTACATGCGAACCTCTGCCTTTGATCGGTTGAACGCCCGCGCCGTCGCGGCAGGGGAGAAGCCGTTCGTCAACCCTCGGAACTCGGCAGCCGGCAGCCTGCGCCAAAAGGACGCGACCAAGACCGCCGAACGCGAGCTGTCGTTCTGGGCGTACCAACTCGGCGAGGTCATCGACGGCCCCGAGTTCACGAGCCACGTCGACACGCTCAACTGGGTCGGCGAACTCGGCTTCCCGATCAACGAACACGTCAAACGATTCGACACCATCGACGAGGTCGCGACGCACTGCAAGCAATGGCAGGAGGAGCGCCACGCTCTCGACTATGAGATCGACGGCGTGGTGATCAAGGTTGACGATCCGAAGCAGCGCGACATTCTCGGGTTTACAGCGAGGGCGCCCCGCTGGGCTATCGCGTACAAGTTCCCGCCGGAGGAACGGACCACCACGCTGCTCGACATTCAGGTGTCCGTCGGACGAACCGGGCGCGCCACTCCGTTTGCAGTGCTCGACCCGGTGTTTGTGGGTGGCTCGACAGTCGGAATGGCAACACTGCACAATCGCGAGCAGGTTGCGGTCAAAGACGTGCGACCCGGTGATCTGGTGATCGTCCGTAAAGCCGGCGACGTCATCCCCGAGGTGGTCGGGCCCGCCGCTCAAAACGTGCGGCCGAAGGGGAGTGTGGCGTGGGAGTTCCCCGTGGACTGCCCGGGCTGCGGCGTTGCGCTGATCCTGCCCGAGGGTGAGGCTGACACCCGCTGCTTCAACCCGGATTGCCCGGCGAAACGGATCCAAAAAATCGCGTACTTCGCGGCACGCGTCGGGATGGACATCGAAGGTCTCGGTGAGCAGATGATTGAGAAGCTTGTCGGTGTCGGCCTGATCAACGACGCTGCGGACCTGTATTCCCTGACGGTCGAACAGTTGATGGCGCTCGATCGAATCGGCGAGACGAGCGCCACGAACCTGGTCGACTCGATTCAGAGTTCGAAAGACCGTCCGCTCCACAAGTTCATTCGGTCGTTGGGGGTCCGCCATGTCGGCCCTTCGGCCTCGCTGGCGCTCGCCGACACATTCTTCACGCTGCGCGACATCATGAGTCGTTCGGTCGAGGAGATGGCGGCCGTCAACGGTGTGGGCGAGGTCATCGCCACGACGTTCAGTGAATGGTTGGCAGAAGCCACCAACCGAGAGCTGATCGACCGGTTCGAGGCTGCAGGAGTCAACTTCGGTGACCCCGATGCGGCGGCACGCGCCGCAGAAGCAAAGGCAGCGATTCCACAGACCCTTGAAGGCAAGGCCGTCGTGGTGACCGGAACGCTTCCCGGCTACAACCGTGAGGAAGCTGAGTTGGCCATTACGTCCCGCGGCGGCAAGAGTCCGGGCAGCGTCAGTAAGAAGACGTTGGCGCTCGTCATTGGCGACAGCCCGGGAGCGAGCAAGCTGACAAAGGCCGAGTCCCTCGGGGTGCCGATCGTTGAAGCAGGTGGTTTCGAAGCGCTGTTAGCAACTGGCGACGTGCCGGGGCCAGCATCAGGGCCGTCGGAGCGCGAGTCGGAGCGCGAGTCGGAGCGCGAGTCGGAATAGGTCAAACGACGACGAAGGTCCAGCTGTACGACTTGGCGTTCTCTCGACCCTCGTCGAGCCGCCAATACACGACGCGGACCGTGTGGCGACCTTGCGTCAACT
>NZ_JBDNIJ010000121.1:0-5689 GCF_041688325.1 Ilumatobacter sp. | reverse complement strand
CGCGCATCGCGTTCCACGGGCATTGGCACCACGCCCACGACACTGAGCTCACGTGGATTGATCGAGTCACGACCGAACAGTCCGGCGCGCTTGCTTGGCAGTCGACGCGGACGGTCGGGCTCAGCTGCGACGGCGACACCATCGGCGGCTGGCTGATCCTCGATGTGGCCACGCTCGACGTCCGCTGGCCGACTCCCCCGGACACCGGACACATCGCGCCGAGCCCGACGCGGTCTGAGCCGGAGGTCGAGCCGTGACGACGTGGTTCACGGCCGACCTCCATCTCGGCCACCGCAACATCATCGACTACTGCAACCGACCGTTTCGCGACGTCGATGCGATGAACGACGCCCTCATCGACAACTGGAACGAGATGGTTGCCACGGACGACACGGTCTGGGTTGTCGGCGACTTCGCGCTCGGCAAGATCGCCGACACGCTGCCGATGGCACAAGCACTGCATGGCCGGAAGATTCTCGTCGCTGGCAACCACGATCGTTGCTGGGCTGGGCATGGTCGTCGAGCTGACGGATGGACCGAGCGCTACCTGGATGCCGGCTTCGACAAGGTGGTGCAGGGGTCGACGCGTGTCGACGTCGGCGGTACGACCGTCGTCGTGTGCCATTTCCCGTACCGTGGTGACAGCCAGCATCACGACCGGTTCGTCGAGCGCCGCCCGATGGACAAGGGCGAGTGGCTGCTGCACGGCCACGTTCACGACCGCTGGGCCCAGGAGGGTCGGATGATCAACGTCGGCGTCGACGCAACGGGCTACCGCCCGGTCGACTCGGCGGTCATCGCTGGCATCATTCGTGCGGGGCCGGCGCAGCAGTCGGTCCCCGAGGCGAATGTGTCCGATCGGTCGGCAACGTCAGGGTGAGCGGTCAGCCCCAGAAGATCCCGGTGCGGTCGAGCTTCACTTCCTCGATGAGCGCGTCGAGGTGTGGTGTCGGTTCGGCGAGGTCGTACTCGTGGAACTTCAGGTTTCGATCTCGCCAGTACAGCGACCACTGCCTGCGCACCTTCGTGTAGCGGAAGCGGCAGATCGGGAACCGAGTCCACTCCGTGCCGAGGCCCTTGCGCCACGGTGGCCGACATTCGAGCACGGTGATCGTGCGGTCGGTGACGTCGATCTCGAAGCGGATCTGGTCACGCGCCCGCGGCGGCATCTCGGCGTTCCGTTGGTCAATCCACTTGCGGACCCTGGCGAGGTCGAGATCAGGAATCATCGCTCTCCCATCGATCCGTCTCAATCTCGAGGCCGGCAAAATCGTACAGGCTCATCGGATCAGTCTGGCCGGGAAGGATCAGCGACTGGGGCCGATCGGTCCTGCGGAGGCTCAACGGCATAGCCCATTGTCTGGAGCTGAGACACTGCCGTGAAAGGGTCGTTGCGCACAGCGGCGCGAAGCTGCAGTGCGAGCCAGTCCGACCGATGGCGGGTGAGTACGTCCTCCCATCCTGGGTGCAGACCGGGGATGAGACGCTCAGTCCAGAGGAACTCGATGAAGTCCTCGATCGAGGGCCGGAATCGCCGGCCGCCTACTGGGATGTGGAACTTCTCCAGGCCACGAAGCTGGCGGTCGCCGTTGAGGCCTTGGACGTATGCAAGCTCCTCCGAGGAGCCATGGATCTGCACATGTGCCGCACTACGCCGGTGCCGGGCAGGGCTGTTGTCGTCGGGTTCGTTCCCCTTGTCGCGGTCGTATTCGACGCGCACGGCTGGCCGCTTGGTCTTCTCGTCGATGACCAGGCCGAACACAGACTGCTGCACGGCGAGATGATCTCCAGTGTCGTCGAGTCGCACTTGGAAGGAGGTGCGGAGCCACAACCGGGGCGGCTCTCCGTCTGGGAGTCCGGCGACGATGGGAATCAACGAGACGGACGCCGGGGTCGATCCCTCCGGGTATACCCAGGCGAGCTCCGGTGGACCCTCGAACGGTGTAACAACGAAACGAACGTCTGTCGAGACGGTACCGTTCACGACTTCAGTCAGGATTGATGCGAACGCTTCGGCCGACTCGATGAGATTCCCCACGCCGTACTGCCGGCTATTGCGAGGGCGCCAAGGCTCCCTTGACCATCAGCCAAAGGTCGCGGAGCTCATCGCTCGGAAGATCGTCCACGTCGGATGCTACGAAATCATCGACCGACAGGCCATAGGGCGCGACCACGGCCTCAACCTGCCGGCGCAGTGTTTCGGAAGTCAGTGGAGCGGTCGTCATGTCGATCACTGTAGCGATGGGCTGTCACAGAGTCCGGTCGGAATGCCCGTCGACAAAGGTGAGTTTGCGCCACTTCGAGCTCACACAGCTCAAACCTCAGGCGCCAGAACGGTCTTCTGGGGGTACGGCGAGGATCTGCGTGGAATACGGCGCTTTCTTGCACCGACGAGGCCACTTCGTCAATCGTCAGATTCCAGTCGCGCTTCTGTTGACGACGAAATGGGAGGTTCGTCGTCCGCTGGCGTCAGCGAACTTCGGTCGAGACCGGGTCGAGGAGCAGACGGCAGCCCTCGGTGAACTCTTCGACTTCGGCGACCACCCTGATGTTGAGGCCAGGCCCGATCGCGTCCGGAATGTTCGATCCGGTCATTTTGAGGTCGGTGAAGTTCTCGTCCTCGAATTGGAACGACGGGCCGGGAGCGGCGACGGTGTCGCTGAAGTCGCCCACGTAGATGAGGAAGTCGAAGCGGGTGTCGTAGTCGTCGTGGTTCGCCACGAACGCAACGTTGCCGTCGAACTCGATGGTCCGGCCTCGATAGCTGGAAGCGAATGCGCTCACAGAGTCATCGCACTCGCCGGGCCCAGTCAACAGAGCCGCAAGATCCTCGTTGTTCTCAGCAGTCAACACTTCCACCGTGGGAGCACTGGTGTCCACGGGCTCAGGCTCTTCGATCGGAGCGTCCGTCGCGACAGGCTCAGGCTCTTCGACTGGTGCGTCCGTCGTAACTGGCTCAGGTTCGGTCGGTGGCGTTGTGTCCGACGACGCCTGTTCGTCCGATTCGCTGGCCGAGTCGGACTCCTCTTCGTCGCATGAGCGGTCGACTGAGAGTCGCGGTGGGTCAGTGACGTCTTGCCCGGCGTCTGGCACCTGTTCGCACACTTGCCAGTTGGACTCGTCGAGGATGCCGAACGTGCCGCCGCCGAGCACTTCGACTTCGTCCTCGACGCCAGCACGTTCGATGTCGCTGAGAGCAACATCGAGGCTCGTGCCGATGACATCGGGCATCACCGTTGATGACTCCGCGGTCGGCTCCGATGTGCAGCCCACCAATCCGCATATCGCTGCAATCGCAGCGATCACCCGCCCATGATCGACATCACTACCTCCGCTTAGGGTTGGAACCGCAGGGAGCGTAGCCGTAACAACGAGCCATCTCACCTGCTCACTTCGGGGTTCGACGAGGATCTGCTCAGGGTCGCTTGCCAGTCCTCGTCGCATCCCTTGTACCCCGGCATCGAACGCTCGGGGCTGCTGTCGTTGCCGGAAGGTTGTGTCAGTTCGAGTTCATGCCGAACGGCCGTCGTGTGAGGAGCGCTCGCTTGTAGTGGGCCTCAGCCTCGTCCACTTCACTCGCGATGACGCTTGGACCGAACACGCGCAGGATGCTGAAAACGAAGTGGCGGGCGTGACTCGGGTCGAGTTGCGCGAGGTCTCGCAGTGCAACATTGCCGCCGTGTCCGTCGCGGGCGTAGGCGCCCCAGCGCCCCAGGATCCGCTCTCGACCGTCGGCCTTGCCCACGTAAAGCTTGCCGTTCGTTGAGTCAGCGATGAGGTAGACGCCCTGCACCGAACTCAAGGCGGCCTGCCATTCGCTGTAGCGATGGTCCGCCACGACGTCGACCAACTCTTCGTAGGGAATGAGCAGTCGGTCGAAGCCGGGGAAGGGAACGGCATTCGGGTCCGCGATCTCGACGAGCGGGAATGCGGCTGCGATCTCACCACCCTTTGCCCAGTTGATCGTGTCCTTCGGCCATTCGATGACGAGTCGGTTCCTCAGCGCTGCCAGCATCTCGGACTCGTGGAGGTCGAAAAAGCGCGAATCGGCGGTTCTCTCGCCAAGAACTTCGCCACGATTCTCATAAGCGCACACGAACCGGGAACGGCGTGCCCCATCCCCCATGAAGATCAGCCAAGTGTTTGCGGGCTGCTGGGGGATCTTCGAAGCCCGCAGATCCTGGTGGCGCGTGAAAGCCAGGAGATTCGCCGGGGTCGCGTCGGCGGACGTGCGGATGCCCTCCAACGTCTTGTAGGTATGCCGGATGGCCATGACGTCGTCGAATCTCGTGACCCCTCCTGCCGCAAGGATGTGGCCCAGATTGAGGTTGCCGCCGTCATCTGCCACGAGCAGATGCTAGATGATGAGTTCCAAGGGGTTCGCGCGCTCCGCGCGATGATCCACCATCTGGTTCACGAGGGTGTCCAAGATCAGGGGCCTACACAAACCCTGATCCCAAAGGACACAGCGCATGAACCCTGACCTGGACACCCTCGCAACCCGACTCTGCGTCACGATCGACGACCTCCTGCTTGAACACCCACAGTGGGCACCTGAACGGCCCGCCATCGGGATCGCCCCGAAACTCACCGATGCCGAACTGATCACCCTCGCCGTCATCCAAGCCCTGCTCGGCTACACCTCCGAAGCCCGCTTCATCCGCCACGCCAACATCCACCTGCTCGGCCTGTTCCCACGACTACCGCAACGCTCCGGCTACAACAAACGACTCCGCCACGCCGCGGCCACGATGCAACACATCATCGCGACGCTCGCCCGCGACTGCCCGTCATGGAACGACGACCTCTGGCTGGTCGACTCCACCCCAGTCGAGTGCGGCCGCAGCCGTGAAACGGTGAAGCGATCTGACATGGCCGGCTACGCCACCTACGGCTACTGCGCCAGCCACTCCCGCTTCTTCTGGGGACTCCGACTGCACCTCATCGCCACGCCATCGGGGCTGCCTGTCGCCTACGCGTTGACCGGAGCCAAGACCGACGAACGCGACACCGCCTTGGCGATGATCCACCTCGATCCGGCACTCGGCGGGCGGCCAGGTCAGGTGTTGATGGCCGACAAGGGCTACCGATCTGCTGCGTTCGAGGCCGAACTCAACGACGCCGGCATCACACTGATCCGACCGAAGGTGCGCTCAGAAAAGACGGAACGACTGCACACCCGATTCCTGAAACCGTTCCGTCAGATCATTGAATCGGTCAACCAGACCTTGAAAGCCCGACTCGACTTGGAACGCCACGGCGGCCGCAAACCCGAAGGCGTCTGCGCCCGCATCCTGCAACGACTCCTCGCGCTCACCGCCGCGATCTGGCACAACGAAACCAGCGGTGCTACCGGACCCGCCCGATCACTACTCGCCTACGACCACTGACCACCAACCCCTTGGAACCAATCATCTAGCGGAAACCCCTCGCGAATCTCCGTTTCGCGCACCATTCTTCTAACCACGTGGTTAGAAGAATGGTTAGAAGATCGACCCTGGGAAGCAAAGAAGCCCTGGCAGATCATGCGATCTACCAGGGCTTTCGTTGGTGGCGGGGGTAGGATTTGAACCTACGACCTTCGGGTTATGAGCCCGACGAGCTACCGAACTGCTCCACCCCGCGGCGAACAGTGATGCCATGATAGAGCCGTCGCGATGCGAACACAACCGGCTTCTTCAGAACGATG
>NZ_JBDNIJ010000120.1:0-2827 GCF_041688325.1 Ilumatobacter sp. | reverse complement strand
GAACCCGATTGCCACCGCAACACCAGCGATGAACAGCGGTGTTGCGCGGTTCAAGATGTCGACCATCGACTCAAGCTTCGAGGCCGTGGAGATCATCTCTGAATAGGTATCGAGCCAGCTGCTTCCCGACAGGGTGAGCACCAACGACGAGACGAGCAGCGCGAACGCTGCGGCCAGCGCTGGCGCGGCAAGCGACAAGCCGAGACGACGGAGCAGCGATGAGTTCATGCGTCTGCCCCTTCATTGACCGAACCAGAGTGGCCGTCAGATGCAGCAGTGTCGAGCGTCGCACCGGTCATGTAGCCCCCGAGCAGCCGTGGCGTAATGTCGGCCGGGTCGAGCGTGGCGACCAACTTGCCGTGGAACATCACGACGATCGTGTCGCTGAGACCGATCAACTCGTCAAGATCAGCAGAGATGAGCAGAGTGGCCAAACCGTTGCCACGAGCCTCGCGGATGTCATTCCACACCTCTGCCTGCGCGCCGACATCGATACCGCGAGTCGGATGCGCAGCGATCAGCACATCTGGTTCGGCAGTCATCTCTCTGCCGATGATCAGCTTCTGCTGGTTGCCGCCCGACAGCGCCCGAGCGGACACGTCGACGTTCGGCGAGCGGACGTCGAATTCACTTCGAATCTCCTCGGTCCTCGCACGAGCACCCTTGCGGTCGATCCAGAAACCCTTCACGAACGGCGCACGAGTTTGGTGTCCGAGCGCGGCGTTCTCCCAAAGCGACGAATCGAGGAGTAGACCCTCTCGATGTCGATCCTGGGGCACGTAGCCGAGCCCAGCCTCGCGCCGGTCACGGACCGACGCCCTCGTGATGTCTGTGCCGAGGAGCGAGATCGTGCCGCCGTCGACCTCGGCGGTGCCGACGATTGCGTCGACGAGTTCAGTCTGTCCGTTGCCTTCGATACCAGCGATGCCGACGATCTCGCCTTTGTGCACCCGGAGGCTGACACTATCGACGACCGGACGGCCATCGGGCCCATTGACGGTGAGGCCACGGACGTCGAGCGCCACTTCGTCGGTCACGGTCGACTCAGACGTTGCGGGGCTCGGCAGTTCGCTGCCGACCATCAGCTCGGCGAGGTCGGCCGCGGTGACATCAGCGGCGTTGACAGTGCCAATTGTTTTGCCGCGACGGATCACGGTGATTCGGTCGGCGATCTCGAGCACTTCTTGCAGCTTGTGGTCGATGAAGATAATTGTCGCACCATCACGCTTCAGCTCGCGCAAGTTGTTGAACAACTCCTCGACCTCCTGTGGCACGAGCACAGCGGTCGGCTCATCGAGGATCAGGATCTTTGCGCCGCGATACAGCACTTTGATGATCTCGACACGCTGCTGCTCGCCGACTTCGAGTGTCTCGACCAGGTCATTGGGGTCGACATCGAGCCCGTACGAGCGGCCGACTTCGGCAATGTGCTGCTCGGCGGCAGCAAAGTCAATACGACCGCCGCGCTTCACCGGCTCGGAACCGAGGATCACGTTCTCAAGCACCGACAGGTTGTCGGCGAGCATGAAGTGCTGGTGCACCATGCCGATGCCTTGCGCGATCGCATCGGTGGGCGACGAGAATTCGACCGTCGTGCCGGCGACGCGCATTTCTCCCTCGTCGGCACGCTGCATGCCGTACAGGATCTTCATCAGCGTCGACTTGCCTGCACCGTTCTCGCCGCAGATCGCATGGACTTCACCCTGCTCGACAGAGAGGTTGATGTTGTCATTTGCAATGACGCCAGGAAAGCGCTTTGTGATGCCAATCAATTCGATCGCCGGTACCGACACACGTCTCTCCTTCGCCAGTCAACTCGCAGAACACAACGCTGTGGAACCTAGCCGCGCCACCGTGTGTCATCTAAAACTCTGAGAACTCGGCCCCAGACGCAAAGAGCGGGATCGGACTGAGTCCGATCCCGCTCTCGCTCTTCACCGTCTGTTCAGACCGTGAAGATGTTCATTCAGTTGAAGTCAGTTACTCAGGCCGGAGCGGTCGGAACGACAATGTCGCCGGCGATGATCTGTGCCTTGAAGGCCTCAAGCTGATCGACGATGTCGTCGAGGTAGCCACCCGAGGTTGAGTAGCCAACGCCATCGGCCGAGAGGTCATAGACAGTGTTGCCAGCGGCGAACGTGCCCTCAGCCTGTGCTGTGGTGATCTCGAGGACCGCAACGTCGACACGCTTGAGCATCGAGGTCAAGATGTAGGGAGCGAAGTCAGCACCGGCAGTGTTGTACTGGTCGGAGTCGACGCCGATGGCCCAGACCTGGGAGCCGGAGCTCTCGGACTGGCTCTTGGCGGCTTCGAACAGACCAGCACCCGAACCACCAGCTGCGTGGTAGACGATGTCGGCGCCCTGGCTGTACATGTTGAGGGCGATTTCCTGCGCACGGTCGGCGGCGAAGAAGCCGTCGAAGTCAGGAGCCTGTGTGATGTACTGCGGGATCACCGTGATGTCGGGGTTGACAGCCTGAGCGCCAGCGGTGTAGCCGGCTTCGAACTTCTCGATGAGACCGAAGCCACCGACGCCGCCGATGAAGCCGATGATGCCCGTCTCGCTCTTCAGCGCCGCTGCGGCACCCACGAGGAACGAACCCTGCTCTTCAGCGAATGTGAGACCAGCGATGTTGTCGCCGAGCGGCACTGCGCCATTGTCGAAGTCGAGCATGGCATCGTCGATGACGGCGAAGTTGGTGTCCGGGTTCTCGGCCGCAACAGCGGCGACGTCACCGGCGAAGAGGAAGCCGACAGCGATCACGAGGTCGGACTGATCGGCCTGGAGCTGGAGGAGCTGTGCACGGTCGGAACCGTCAGCGTTGGG
>NZ_JBDNIJ010000119.1:0-5875 GCF_041688325.1 Ilumatobacter sp. | reverse complement strand
GCTGCGGCGATGTAGGGAAAATGTGCCGGCATGGTGATGTTCGACCAAGCGCGGGCAGCGAACGAACCGTTGAGCCCAGAATTGAAACCAAATTGGCCGTACCTGGCGAGCAGCTCATCGTCACAAGCGGTGCAGAACGCAGGGGTGGCCGCGCTGAGTGCTTCGAGGTCGGAACGGCGAGCAAAAGCAGACACAGAGAGGGCACCATCAGCGATTTCGAGTTCGGCGTAGTTGCCGACGAATCCGCCGAGCCCACGCGCTTCGGCGGGCGTGGTAAACAGCACGAGGTACCGGCGTTCGCCCTCGCCTCCGAGGAGGGCCGGGGCCAGGCGCACGGCGTCGATGGCGTTTTGGAGGCGCGGTTCGTTGTCGTCGAAGTCGGTTTCGAGTTCGTCGAGTTCGTCTCGAACGGGGCCGACAATCCACGGGGAGTCGATGTTGTCGACCGTTGCCCGCAGCGCCGATAAAGCAAGCTGCACGCGCTGCAACGGGGCTTCTACCGCACGAACAGCGTCGAGGTCGATCGATCCACCGGACAGCCGCAACGATTCCGGGTCGATCTGGCGGAGTGCGATCGCTGCGTCGGCGGTTGCTGCTGCCGCGGCGGCGGCAAGGTCAGCTCCGGCGGCAAGGTTCTGGGCGGCTCCTGGCAGGAGCCGCCCAGGCAGGGCAAACGGGCCTCCGAAGGTGCGGTCCGAGCGAGCAAACCCGTATGACGCATTCTCGAACAGTGCAGCGGCACCTTCGTAGTTCCCTTCGTTGAGCGTGTCGACGGCCTGCTTGGCTTGGCGTGCAGCCTGGGTCACGTCGGAGCGCGCGCTCAAGCCGGCGACACCGAATGCAAGGACGCAAAGAACCGCGAGCACACCGACTCCGGCCACCGAGAGCCAGGCAGCGCGGCGTGGCCCTGAGGGTCGACGACGAATCCCGAAAATGAGGAGCGCCACACCGACGCTTAACCCAATGATTGCCGACAGCCCGAGAAATCCTTGCAGTTCGGATCGGATCAGCACGTTCATCGCAATGGCACCGGTGACGGCACGCAGTTCGCTCTGGTCTTTGCGGCGAATCCCGACATACAGGCCGACCGCGAAGCCGACTGCTCCGACTGCGGCGAGGATCGGGTTGAGGGCAATCGCCGCGGCGATGCCGGCGGTAGCAGCAGCCGCCCACCACGGCGCAGAGGCCGAGGCCCACACAGCTGCCGTCACCGACAGGAAGATCAGGGCGATGTCGACGCCAACCGAACCTGTCGGGCGGGCGCCACTCGCTACTGCAAGGGCGCCGCCAACCACTCCGATGGCCAGAGCGGCCCGCTCGTCGACTCGGTTGCGACGCAGAAAGCGCGCCGATTGGCTCATGCTTCGGTGGTGATGCGCTGCATCGAGGGATCGGTGTCGTCGGAGTAGCCCGACACGACCTGATCACCCTTCGGCGGGGCCGTGAGGGTGGTGGGGAGTGCGTGGATGGCGGTGTACCCGCCGTAGGCGTAGTAGTCACCCTTGCTGACTGCGGCTTGGTTAAGCACAAGGCCGAGTAGCGGAGCCGAGATGCGGTCGAGTCGCTCGATAGTTTCAGCGACCTGTCCGTCGGTGACGCGTCCGGCGTGGGCAACTACGAACAGTCCGTCGACCGCTCCGGCGAGCGCCACAGAGTCCGACACCGGCAGCACAGGGGCCGAGTCGACAATCACGTAGTCGTAGTGGTCGCCCATCTGGGCGAGCAACTTGCGGATGCGTTGTCCGCTGAGCATTTCACTCGGGTTCGACGGAACCCTTCCGGAAGTGAACACATTCAGCACGGTGCCGCCGTCGACCTCCACATAGTTGACCGTTTCCTTGGCTTCGGCGCCAAGCAGCAGATCGGTGAATCCCGGTGTTTGCGGCAGAGCGAACACTTGATGCACGCGGGGCCGGCGAAGGTCGGCGTCAACGAGCGCAACGCTGTGGCCAGCCTGGGCAAGCACCACGGCGAGGTTGACTGCTGTGGTCGTCTTGCCTTCACCCGGCAGCGAGCTGGTGAGTTGCACGACTTTCAGCGGTGAGTCGAGCCCGAGGAACTGCAGGTTGGTGCGCAGCCCGCGGTACGCCTCGACGGCGTCGTGGTCTGGCTCGGTCATGGCGATCGGCAGGTTGTTCGGCGGCACGTCAATCGGAACGACTGCCAACACCGGCCGATTCGTTGCCCGCTGGAGGTCGTCCTCACTGCGAATTTTATCGTCGAGGTAGTCGAGCAGGAACGCTGCGCCGAGGCCAAGTAACAGGCCGACAACGAAGGCAAGTGCTGCCGTGCGGGCTGGCGTCGGCTCGACCGGGCCTTCAGAAACTTGCGCTTCTCGGATGATGGTCGCGCCACCTGTGCGCAGCGCTGCGTCGACGCGCAGTTGATCCAGTGTGGTGTTGAAGTTGCCGAGCTGGGCGAGCAGCGAGTTGCGACGCGGGTCCTCGTCGGCGAGTGCGTCAAGGTCGGCCTGCAGTTTGTCGATGGCGGTCTGCACTTCGGTGGTGGCTGCCAGCAATTCGCCGACTGACTGTTCGCGCCGCACCTCGATGTAGGCGTTCGCATACGCGTTGGCGAGCGTGGCTGCGTTTGTCGCATTCGTGCTGCGAAGGGTCAAGGAAATGACATCGGTCGACCCAACTGCGGTGGCGTGGACCCCTGGCGGCTTCACCTCGAGTTGTAGGTTGTCTTGCACCCGTTGACGTACCGCCTGGCCTTCGATCACTTGGATCTCGGTCTGGATGGCACGATCGTTAAGGTTCACGATGCTGTCTGCGAAAAGACCGTCTTGGCCTCGGGGCTGCACGAGTACCTCGGAAGATGAGGAGTACACGGGCGTCTGAGCAGCTGAGGAGACAACCGAGATCGTCGTGGTCAACATAACGGCAGCGATAACGACCCATTTACGCCGAAGAACCACGCGGGCGTAGTCGCGGAGCGTCATTTCTGCCTGTGGATCCATACGGTCCACGATCGTAGCCGATGCTTCGCGTTTGAGGGTTGGATCGGGTCGGTCCATGGTGCGCCACAGAGGCTGTGGAAGTTTCAGCGATGTTCAAGGTCGGTGAGTTACAAGAAGCCCCTGCTTGGAAACTGGCGCGACGTCGTAAAGAGCGAATCCGCTCCGACTTAGCGGTCTGCCAACGGCTGCGTCCACAGTGTGGGAGACGAAGGTGTCGTGTCCCCCAGGGCGCGCTCGGGTAGCTGGAACGTCAGCTGGAAGGTCCGAGTTTCTCCCGACTGGAGCGTGATGAAGCTGGAGAACGCCATCCATCCCGCTTCGGGAAGTGCCTCGACTCCGAACGGCTCACCGTTCGACGTGATCTCCATTAACTCCGGAACTCCGTAGAACGAAACGAACAGCCGACTACTGCCGTCAGGAGTGCCGAACGCGTTGCCGATCACATACCGAGGGAGGCCTACGGCTGGCGCATTGTTGGTGAGCGTCACGTCAGCGACGAGGCGCCGGCCGGCCTCGTCCTCAACCAACTCAACCGACGACGTTCGATCGAGGAACACATCGATTTTGTTGGCGCTGCCGTTGGTGACCGACACGGAGAACCCGCCGTCACGCTCGTCAAGCGTGGGGATCGAGCCGAGCATGCCGACGCGATCGAGGAGGAGTTGCTCGTCCGGATTGTCGGTCCACATCAATAGGCGTCGCTCACTGACGAGCGGGCCAAAATCGCGGGCCAGCTCCGGCGGCTCAGGCAGCACACCCGACAAGACGGCCTCGATGGCACCCTTGCCGAGCGCGTCAAGCGCCTCGACACGCGCTCCCTTGTTTTCGCCCAGGATGTACTGGTCCCGGAGCAGGAATTCTGCAGCGTTGTTCGGCTGCACCACGGTGTCGAGCGCCGGCACCTCAATCGGGCCGGAGTACTGCATCAAGGCCTGGACGACATACGGGTCCATGACCAGGACACCGTCGATCTGCTCGCCACGGCCTTGCGGGTAGATCGCCTGAACTGCCGCGGCAATGTACGGAAAGTGCGCTGGCATCGTCACGTTCGAGAACAGCACCGTGCCGGTGGTGCCGTCTTCGCCCGACGAGAAGCCAAATCGACCGTACCGCTGCAGCAATTCGGGGTCGCACGCAGAGCAATCAGCGCCAGAAGTCAGCCTACTCAGTTCGCTGGTACGCCCAAAGTCTGTGACGGAAAGCGCCCCCTCGTCGATCTCAAGCACTACGAAGCTGCCGACGAACCCACCAAGCCCGCGCGCTTCAGCAGGCGTTGTAAACAAAATCAGATAGCGGCGCAGCCGTTCACTACCCAACATCTGCGGTGCCAAGCGAACTGCCTCAATCGCATTGTCGAGCCGCGGCTCATTCGATGCGAACTCGTCGTCGATTTCGACCAATTCAGCTTGTACCGGGCCGACCAGCCAGGGTGAATCGACCTCCTCAACCACAGCACGAAGACCGTCGAAAGCGACGCGGACACGCTCGAGTGGCGCCCCAACTGCCCGAATCTCGTCGAGGTCGATACGGCCGCCAGCAACTCTGAGCTTCGATGGGTCGACTTGGCGGAGCGCACCTGCAGCCTGGGCTGTTGCCTCAGCCGCGGCAGCTGCGAGGTCGCGGCCGGCGGCAACGTTTTGCGCAACGCCAGGAACAAGTCGACCTGGTGCAGCGAGCAAGCCCCCGAGGTGGCCGTCGGCCGATTCAAAATTCTGCGCTGATTGCTCGAAGAGTTTCGCTGCCCGCTCATAGTCGCCGGCGTTCAGGGCCGCCACACCCTGTCGCGCCGATCTCGAGGCGTTTGTCAATCCGGATCGGGCGCTCAGCGCAGCGAGGCCGACGCACAACAAACTCGCCGCAAAGACACCGGCAGCTGCGCCGGCAACCAGCCAACCGACACGGCGAACCTGCGAAGGCCTGCGAAGCATGCCGAGCAGAAACACGAGCGCACAAATACTCAACCCAACGAGCGCTGAAAATCCAAAGAACGGCTCAAATTCGGACCGGATGAGCACGTTGACAGCGATACCGCCAACGCCTACTCGAACCGCTGTCCGATCCCGCCGCCACAGTCCGACATCCAGGCCAGCGAGAAACCCCAGTGCTCCGAAGGCTGCAGCCAAAGGTTCGAACGCAAGCACGGCGGCAGCTCCGGATGCCGAAGCCAAGGCCCACCACGACGCCGACGCGGAGGCCCAGACGACAGCAGCTGCAGTAACGAACACCAGGAGCGAATCGACAACTAATAATCCCGTCGGTCGAGCTCCACCGAGCGTTGCTGCCAGACCCGAACCGCATGCGACCGACAGCGCCAGACGCTCGTCGACACGGTTACGTCGTATGAACCGTTGGTTCATGCCGCCAGCAAAGAAGTGATCGGTGTCGGGCCCGCCATGTCCTCGTCGGCAGACAAGGGACTAATCATCGAGCAACCGCCAGCGCTGTATTCGGTCTGCATTGCTTCCATACCGGAGTGGATGTTAGCGCCGGAAATGGGCGCAGTTCCGCAGTTCTGCTCTCAATCACCTGCCATTCGGAGTCGTTCGGACCTTCCAAGTACCCATTGAACAGCCCTTCCACCCCAAGTAAAGTTCAAGTCAAGAGAGATGCAAGGGGACATAAAGAAGCGTTTAAGGGCAGAAGGGGCGACGCGATGACGGAAAATTATTCACCAGAACCGGGCCGGCTGCGACACCGGCTTCCACTCGTCCACTTTGTCGTGGACGGTGCGGTCTGGGCTGTGGCGTTTCCGCTGTCGATGTGGCTGCGTTACCCCGGCTTCCGCAGTTGATGGGCACATGACCGGCCTGTCGGGCGGATAGTGCCTGGTAGTCGGGTTGGAGGGTTCCGCAAGGTCGCGAAAAGCGTGGGCACACGATGTGGATTTGATCCTTGCGTGCGCTGTGGCTGAGC
>NZ_JBDNIJ010000118.1:0-14073 GCF_041688325.1 Ilumatobacter sp. | reverse complement strand
TTCACAAGATGTAGCCTACCGACCAGTAGGTAGTCATGCGAGCCGAGCGCGACAAATGGCCAATTTCTGGTGCAAAATGAAGGCGTGGAGAGCGCTCGAGTTGATCAGTGGCTGTGGTCGGTCCGACTGACCAAGACACGCGCGGACGCCGCCGGTGCGTGTCGAGCGGGACACGTCAAGATCAACGGCAAGGCCGCAAAGCCGTCGTCAGCGGTCAAGGTCGGCGATCGAATCGAAGCGCGCCTGAACCAGCGGGAACGAATTGCCGATGTGGTCACGGTCCTTGCGAAGCGGGTCGGGGCACCCGTTGCGGTCACGTGCTTCGTCGATCACAGCCCGCTGCCGCCCGAACGTGATCCGCTGTCCCCGCCGATTTTCGAACGAGACCGCGGCGCTGGTCGGCCGACCAAGCGTGACCGACGGCAACTCGACAAGCTCCGCGGTCGTGAACGCTGATCTGAGGACGTCGCTGATCTGTGGTTGTGGTCTGGAAACCTGTCGATTCTTAAATTCCGAGGCGGCGCGGAGGCGGTAGGTTTGTTCCGCTTGGCCACAACCCAAAAGCCCACCACTGCTGAGGACGGCGAGATCCCAGCGGCGAACGGCGTCATCGACGCGCCTCATGATCGGGCGGGGAAGCAAGGCGACTATCAGACGGCCGGGCACGAGGATCTTGCAGCTGAGCCTGAAGGCAATTCGGCAGCAGGTCTCTGGGCGCTGTTCCTCGGCCTCGGCTTGCTGATGGTCGGCAACGGCCTCAATGGCGCAGTGATTGGCGTTCGTTCGGGCAGCGAGGGCTTCAGCGTCATGGTCACCGGCGTGATCATGGCGGGCTACTTCGCCGGGTTCCTGATTGCGCCAAGTCTTGTCGTCAAGATGATTGCGTCGGTCGGTCACATCCGTGTGTTCGCTGGGCTGGCGTCTTTGGCGTCCAGTGCCGTGCTGATTCATGCCCTGTCGGTGTTGCCGGTGACATGGACTGCAATGCGCTTTGTCTTCGGCTTCTGCTTCGCCGGCCTGTACATCGTGATCGAGTCGTGGCTGGCCGAACTCTCGACGCCAGCGAACCGTGGACGAACCCTTGCTGTCTACATGATTGTTTCGATGGGTGGGCTGGGCATCGGTCAGTACCTCATTGCCGTCGCTGACCCCAATGGCTTTCACCTGTTCATTGTCTCATCGGTGCTGGTCTCGCTGGCGATCGTGCCCGTGACGCTTGCCGCTGCAGCGAAGGTGCCGCCGAGCCGCCCAGTCGAGAAGGTCTCTATCCGACAACTCATCGGCTACGTCCCGACCGGCGTGGTCGGATCGTTTATGAGTGGTGCCGCAGCCGGTGTCCTGCTCGGCCTCGCAGCGGTCTACGCCACAAGGAGCGGCCTGTCGGTCGACCGCACTGCGGCGTTCCTGATCGCCCCGACGATTGGCGCCATCGTCCTCCAATGGCCGATTGGCCGCCTGTCTGATCGGGTGTCGCGGCGCGCCGTGATCTTCGGTGTCGTCATCGCAGCGGCGGCCTTGTCGGTGGCCGCGCCGGCAGTGCCGCCAGACAGTGCGCTCATGTTGCTCGTCATGTTCGGCATCGGCGGCACGATGTTTCCGCTGTACTCACTCGTGGTCTCCTACACGCTCGACTGGACACCGGTCGGAAAGACCGTTGGTGCAGCGGGCACATTGGTGCGAGTCAACGGATCAGGTGCCCTGGTCGGTCCGCTTGTCGCAGCTCCACTCATGTCGTGGTTCGGCAACGACGCATTCTTTTTCACAATGAGCGCGTGGTTCTCAGTGATCATTGTCTACGTCGCCTACCGGATCGTCTTCAAGGAGACGCTGCCGAATGAGCGCCAAACCAAGTTCGTGCCGTTCCCGGCGCGTGCCTCGAACATGGCAATCCGCCTCGTCGTTCTACCCGTTAAGGCCACCAAGACTGTCGGCCGATCCGTGGTGTCGCGCCGCCACGACCATCACGACCCGAACTGATCATCCGACGGGGAAGCGGACCGTCAGGCGAGGGTTTTTTGGCGCCAGGCTTCGGTGGTGGCGACCTGGTTGAACGTGTACAGGTGGATGCCACCAATGCCGAGTTCTTCGAGGTGCGGTGCCAGCGGCTTGAGCAGTTGATCGGGTTCGAATGAGCGCTGCGTCATCATCTTGCCGAGCGCCTTCCTGTTCTTTGACAGGTAGCGCAGGGATGTACCGACGCCCAGGCGGACGCCCATGGTCATCAGCTTCGCCTTGTCGATGACGCCCGGAACGCCGAGATGGACCGGGATGGTCAGACCGGCGGCTCGTTCCCGTCGCAGCCAGTCGCGGATCTGGTCGGACGAGAAGCACATCTGGGTCGATACGTGTGCGGTGCGGCCAGATTCCAGGATCATTTTCTGCTTGACATGCAGGGCATCGTGGAGCTGCTCATCGGTGATGAACGGATGCGTGTCGGGGTACGACGTGTAGCCAATGTGGTCGATGACGCGGTGTTCATTTGAGTCGTCGAGTGCGATGAGCGCTTCGATGAACTCAATGGCGTCGAAGAAGCAGCCGGGCGGGTCGGCATCTCCGCCGACGACGAAGATTTCGCGTGTGCCAATTTCGGCGAGTCGGTGCAGGATTTGCGCGAGATGATCATGGGTTTGCACCATGCGCGCCGAGATATGTGGCGTGACCGAGTGGCCAGCTGCCACCAGCGCCGCTGTTTCGTCGAGGGTCGTCTCGATGGATTTGGCCGGGGAGCAGGTCATCGAGATGTGCGATGCCGGTGCGAGTTCAGAGATTGCGCGCTCGAGGCTCTTCATCGGGATGAGTTCGATCTTGGCGGTCTCGATCATCGATCGGAGCGTCGACGTGCCGGGCAGGAGCAGGGGGCGTCGAAGCCCGCGGCGCAGCCGATTGGTGGGCAGAGCAGGCAATGCTTTTGCTTCGGTAGACATCGTTGTTTCCCCGTTGTTCGTTGAAGAGTTTCAGTTGGGAGTTTCAGTTGGGGTCTAACCCCAACTGAAACTGAGTTGGTTAGCTGAGACCGACGATGTTGCCGTCGGCGTCAATGTCGATGGTTTGCAGGGCCGGCGTTTTGCCGAGGCCTGGCATGGTCCGCATGTCGCCGCAGATCGGGTACACGAAACCGGCGCCGACCGAGGCGCGGACTTCGCGCACCGGCAGGGTCCAGCCCGTAGGCGCACCCTTGAGGTTGGGATCGTGGGAGAGCGACAGGTGAGATTTGGCGATGCACACTGGCAGGTTGCCGAAGCCGTTTGCCTCGTAGTTATCGATCTGCTTATTGGCGGCGGCTGAGAACTCGGCGCCATCTGCGCCGTACACCTTCTGAGCAACGGTGATGATCTTGTCGCGCAGGCTCATCTCGTCGGGGTAAAGCACCTGGAATTTTGACTCTTCTTCGGCGGCTTCGGCAACAGCATGTGCCAACTCGGTTGCGCCAGCGCCGCCTTCGGTGAAGTGCATCGAGACTGCCGAACGAGCGTTGAACTCCTCGGCGATTTCCTTGATTGCATTGATGTCTGCGTCGTGATCGCCGGGGAACACATTGATCGCAACGACCGGCGTGCAGCCGTGGATCCGCATGTTCTCGAGCTGCTTGCGGAGGTTGTCGCCGCCCTGATGCACTTCGTCCGGGTTCTCCTTGAGAAGGTCCTCGGGGAGCGGCTTGCCGGCGACGATCGTGTGCTTGCCCGAGTGGGCCTTGAGCCCGCGAACCGTGGCGACGAGAACCGCAGCATCTGGAGCGAGGCCCGAGGCGCGGCACTTGATGTTGAAGAAGCGTTCAGCGCCCATGTCGGCGCCGAAGCCAGCTTCGGTGATCAGGTAGTCGCCCATGTGAATGCCGATGCGGTCGGCGACGATCGAGCTGTTGCCCGTCGCAATGTTGCCGAACGGGCCGGTGTGGACGAGTGCAGGCGTGTTCTCGAGGGTCTGCATCAAGTTGGGCTTGATGGCTTCACGCAGGATGACCGCCATTGCACCGGCGACTTTCAACTCTTCGGCCGTGACCGGCGTGCCGGCTTTGGTGTAGCCGACGACGATACGGCCGAGCCGTTCGCGGAGGTCCTGCAGCGAGGTGCACAGTGCCAGGGTTGCCATCACTTCGGAGGCGGCGGTGATGTCGAAGCCAGTTTCACGCGGTACGCCGTCGAGTCGACCGCCGAGGCCGATGACGCTGTTGCGAAGCGCACGATCGTTGACGTCGATCACTCGGCGCCACGTGATGTTGTGCATGTCGAGCGCGAGGTCGTTGCCGTGGAAGAGGTGGGCGTCCAGTGCAGCCGAGCACATGTTGTGTGCTGCAGTGACGGCGTGCATGTCGCCAGTGAGGTGCAGGTTGAGCAGCTCCATTGGCACGACTTGGCTGTAGCCGCCGCCGGCGGCGCCGCCCTTAATACCGAACGTGGGGCCCATCGACGGCTGCCGGATGGCGATGACGCCGCGTTTGCCGATGTGGCTGAAACCCATGCCCAGGCCAACGGTCGTGGTGGTCTTGCCCTCGCCGAGGGGCGTCGGTGTGATCGCGGAGACCACGACGTATTTCGCCTTCGGTCGATCTTGCATCTTCTCGATGGCTTCGAGCTGAATCTTTGCAGCGCCGGAACCGTAGGGCTCGAGGTGCTCGAGCGGTATACCGGATTCGGCTGCTATCTCGGTGAGCGGCTTGAGCGTCGCCTTGCTGGCAATGTCGAGGTCAGAGGGGAAACCCATGTTGTATCCGTTCTGCACCGACCAGGGTTGATGCGATTCAAAGCCCGGATCGAAGCCCGCACAGTATTTCGATTGATCTGGCCACCACCAACTCCGCATAATTCCGCATGGTGGAACGGTTCCACGATACAGAACAAACGACGGATGTGTCAATGGTCATGCGAGGTGGCCTCACCAATATGTGAGGGAACATCACACAGCCCCCTTTCCCCTTTCCCCTTTCCCCTTTCCCCTTTCCCCTTCGTTGCGAGCAGCGCCTATGTCGGCGCGCCGCTACGCGCGCGTCGGTCGTCGATGCGCCACAATGACCTATGGCTTCTCGTACGACGACTGCAACGACTCTTGCCGGCAAGGTGAAGGGTGCCATCGGGCCGAAGGGCCGGATATTGCACTTCCGGGGCGTCCCCTTCGCGGCGCCGCCGGTCGGCCTGCTCCGTTGGCAACCGCCGCAGCCGGTGAAGCCATGGAGCGGCAGGTTGAACTGCACCAAGTTCGGGCCCCACGCGTACCAACGTGCAGCAGGCTTCGAGTTGTTCTTCAACACCCTGATCGATGGGCTGGGCCTGGGTCGGGTACGCAAGAAGGCGTTGGCTGCTGGCCTCAAAGTTGTCAACGTCAAGCAGAGCGAAGATTGCTTGCAACTCAATATTCATGCGCCGTCGCACGCCAAGAAGCTGCCGGTCATGGTGTGGATCCACGGTGGCGATCACACCGACGGCAGTGGCACCGAATCGCACTACAACAGTGACGTGCTTTCCGAACGCGGGTGTGTGCTCGTGACGATCAACTACCGCCTCGGCATGTTCGGTTTTCTGGCTCATCCCGAACTTGCCGAAGAGTCACCTGATCGGGTGTCCGGCAACTACGGCTTACTCGACCAGGTTGCCGCACTCGAATGGGTGCGTGACAACATCGCCGGTTTCGGTGGCGACCCCGAATGCGTCACGATCTTCGGTGAGTCAGCCGGTGGTCAAGCCGTGCTCAACCTGATGACCTCACCGCGAGCGCGTGGCCTGTTTCATCGTGCGATCGCACAGAGCCCGAGCGACAGCGGCCGCTGGTTGCAGTTGCGGCGACCGGCCCTCGACTTCATGGCTGCCGAAGATGCTGGCGTCGAGTTCGCAAAGGCTGTGGTCGGTTCGGAGCCGGGCCAGATCGCACGAATGCGCGAAATGGCCCCGGTGGACTTGACCGAGTACTACCAGAAGTTCCCGTTGCTCGGCCGCCACTTTTACCCAGTCGTCGACGACGTCATCTTGCCGATGGCGCCGATGTCAGCATTCAGTGCAGAGGTACAGGCATCGGTCCCGCTGATGATCGGCTACAACTCGGACGAAGCCACGCTCTTTGCCGACTTCATGCACCCAGCCGGCGGTGAGTTCCATCGCGACAACAGCGACGTCAAGAACGTGCAGCCCGTACCGCTCCAAGACATGCGGGAAATGTTCGCTGTGTCGTACCCGAGCCAATCCCACGTCGACCGCGTGATGGCCTCCTATCCAGGCCTTGCGACTGGTGCCCGGTCAGCGGTTGCCGACCACGGCGGCGACCATATGTTCGGTGTGCACGTTGATCATGCAGCCCGCCAACATGCTGCTGGCGGCAACGCGGTGTACCGCTACTACTTCACTGCGACGCCGCCGTCGAAGAAGCAGACCGCAGGTGCGTTCCACGCTGCCGAGATCTTCTACGTCTTCGATACGTCGTTCCCGCTCGTGCCCGTCGCCGACGACGCACACCTGACGATTCGGGAGATGGGTGACCGATGGTTTGCATTCGCAGCAACCGGTGTGCCGGATTCGCCCGGCCGCGAGACCTGGCCGGCCTACGACCAGGGCAACCCGCAGCACATGATCTTCGATCGGCCCCGGTCGGCAGTTGGCCCAGTGCCACCGAACCCAGGGCTGCAGGTCATGCGGGAGCGGATCGATTGGCTCACCGACCAACTCGCTCCGGGGCCGGTGGCGGAGTCGTCAGCTGCGGTCTGAGTTGGTCGGCTTTGGTCTGAGCTAGCCGAGGTCGGCGTTTGTGCAGTCGCGCACGAGGCTGTCTTCGGTGGTGACGAGCACAGAGCCTTCGGCAAGCCCGGCCCGGTACGAGACCGAACCGCCGTCACTGAGTAACTCCGCGGGTGCGCCATTGAGTTGGACGCCGGGGTCGAAGTACGTCATGAAGTAGTTGCCATCAGCATCGCCGCTGATCTCGACGCGGCCGAGGTCGGATCCGTAGCCGATCAGCGTTGACTCGCCGGCGTCGTTGGAGATGAAGCACGCATCGACGAGGGCTCGTAAGTACCGCGGCTTGCCGTTGGCCCCGAAGGTCTGGATCCCCTGTTCGCCGCCGCAGTCTGAACCTGTGCTTGTTGGATTCGTGACGATGCTGAAATCGCCAGAACCAGCGGGGGCTTCGAAGGCGTATCCCTGATCGAGTTCGAGGAACTTTCCGGTGTCAGCAGGAAATCCGCGAACCGAAAACGCACCGCCGGTGATGGCGCCCTCGTCGAACCACTGCTCGACGATCGCAGGAATGCCGTCGATGCTGATCAAGTGGCTGAACACCTGCAGTTCGGCGTAGTTGGGTGCGAGTGGCACCGTGAAGCAGGAACGCTCAATCGGATACTCGATGCCATCGACACGGACGGTGCCCGGAGAAGCGAGTGCAAGCCCTGTCGAGGTGGTGATCGTTGCCGGTGCGGTGGTCGGCGCCGTGGTCGTGCCCGTCGCTTCGGTGGTCGTTGGATCAGACGTCGTCTCGGCTGTGGGGACGGTCGCTTCTGCAAGGGTCGTTGTCAGCGGGCTGATCGCCGGGGCGACAGGCATCGTCGTGTCGATCAACACCGTCGTGGTCGACTCGTCGACGGTCTGTACCGAATCATCGCCGCCACGGGTGAGGAAGAGCACGACGATCGCCGCGATGATGCCGCTGACGAGTAGTCCGATCGTTGCCGGCCCGCCCCATCGAGGGCCGCCACCAACTGACGGTTGGCCGCCCGGGGGCGTGCCGAAACCTCCGCTGGTCGGGGGGATGGTCGGCGGTGCGACCGGCGCGAAGTCGCCCGGTGTCAGCGGGGCGGGCGTGACCTGCTGCACCTGTGTGGGATCTGCCGGTGATGCCGGTGATGTTGTGGGTTGCGGGCTGGTGTTGGCCCAGAGGTCGGCGTCGAGATTTCCCTCGTCTGTCATCGTCTGAGTTTGTCACGCAGGAAACCGGCGCGAGATGCATCGCCGCTGTCAGGATCGGGTGTCAAATGTCTGGTGTCGAGGGTCTGTGCTGGGTGCGTGTCGGCCGAGTCTGACTGAGACGCCGACCGGCTCAGGACGAGCAGGACAGCATCGAGCAGCCGACGCGCGTCCGTGCCCAATCGGGCCGGAGCGTTGCGTATTCCTCGCTGCCTGGCTGTTCGTCGTACGGGTGTCGCAGCAGATCGAGCAGTTCGGTGATCATGTCGTAGCCACCGGCTTCGGCCTTGTCGATCGCGAGTTGGGCGAGGTAGTTCCGCAAGACGTACTTCGGGTTGACCGCGTGCATGCGGGTGCGGCGGTCGTGGGCTGTTTGGGTCGCCGTGCGGCTGAGCTCGATGTATGACCGGAACCACGTGGCGGTCCGCTCGAGCAGTTCGCCGGTCAGTTCGCCGGGGGCGTAGTACGACCCGATGAGCGGCTCGATCAACGTGCTGTCGTCTGCGGTCAGGTTGATTGCACCAATTCCACCAATTCCACCGAATTCACTGACGTCGATATCGCCGAGCGTGCGGAACAGGATCGTCATGTCGGTTTCGGTGAGCGGAAGTAGGTCGAGCAGCTCAGCGGCGACCTCGCGGCGGCGAACGACGTCGGTGTCGGTCAGGCCCAGCTTCTCCGCGAGCGCACGGTCCCACCCATCAGCGAATCGCTCGGAGTAGCTGTCGACGATTGACTGCAACGGTTCGGCGTCTTGAGTCAGTGAGTGCAGTGCGCCGGCCAGGCGGCTGACGTTCCAGTGGCCGATCTGTGGTTGATTGCCGTATCGGTAACGCTTGCCACCGGCATCGGTGGTGTTCGGGGTCCAGCCCGGATCGAAGTCTTCGAGCCATCCGTACGGGCCGTAGTCGATGGTCAGCCCGAGGATCGAAAGGTTGTCGGTGTTCATTACGCCGTGGACGAACCCGACGCGCATCCAGTCGACCATGAGGTCGGCGGTCCGGTCAGAGACTTCCCGGAACCAGGCAACGACGACGTCGTCAGAGATGCTCGGGCTGTCTGGGCTGTCAGCCGTCAGGAGATGCCGGAAGTGGCGGCGGATCGTGTGCTCCACGAGCGAACGCAGCAGGCCGATCTCGCCGCGCGACGCGGGGAGTTCGAAATGGCCGAACCGGACAAAACTTGGTGCGACACGGCAGACAACGGCGCCCTGCTCGTTGGCGGGATGGCCGTCGTACAGCATGTCGCGCATGACGTCGTCGCCTGTCAGCGTGAGGCTGAGGGCTCTTGTTGTCGGCACCCCGAGGTGATGCATTGCCTCGCTGCACAGGAACTCACGGACCGACGAGCGCAAAACAGCCCGTCCATCAGCCCCGCGGGAGTACGGGGTGGGGCCGGCACCCTTGAGCTGCAGCACAGCATGGCCGCCATCGGCGGTGGTGATCTCGCCGAGTGCGATGGCGCGTCCGTCGCCGAGTTGGCCGGCCCAGTTGCCGAACTGGTGGCCGCCGTAGTTCATGGCGTGGGGTCGCATGCCGTCGACCAGTTCGTTGCCGCTGAACACCCGTGCGAATTGATCTGAGGCCACGGTGTCTTCGTCGATGCCGAGTTGTTCGGCAACTTCGGAGGAGTGGGCAATGAGGATGGGAGCGGCTGTAGCGGTGGGCTCGACTGGCGACCATCCGGCACCGCTGACCTGGCGGCGCACATTGCGTTGCTCCGGGTCGCCGGGCACATCGTTGACGTACCAGTGGTCGGTTGTGAAGTCGAACCCCGTCATGACTGCAGTCTCGCAGCACGCCTGGCGACTCCCGCCTTTCAGTTGGCGATCAGCGAGTGCGCTGCGGAGGCCGCGTGACGAAAGCCAAACCTTAAGAGAGCGGCGCAGTGAGCCGGGTTGTGACCGCGTCGCGGACTTGCGCATCGAAGGAGTTGACGTGGTCTTCGATCAAATGAGCCACGGTCTCGGCGTCACCGGATTGGAGCGCATCGTGGATTGCGGCGTGATCTTCGACGGCATGGCCCATGCCGTGGCCATCGGCGAGGTACATATGCCAGAGACGGTCGCTCTGTGCGTAGAGCGTGTCGAGCGTGTTGGTGAGGAAGCGGTTGCCCGACGCGCGCCAAATGATCTCGTGGCACTGCCGATCGAGTTCGAGAAGCTCTTCAGGCGTCTTACCCGGGAGGACTGACTCGGCGAGTACGTCGGCCATCTCGTCCCAGTCGGCTTGCGTGCCGCGCTTGGTTGCGAGGCGAGCTGCGTAGGGCTCCATGATTGCTCGTGTCTCGTACAGCATCGCGAGCTCATCGAATCCGATCGCGCTGACGAACATGCCGCGTCGCGGAATGACGGTGACGAAGTGGTCGCGGGCCAGTCGTTGCAACGCTTCGCGGATTGGTGTGCGGCTCATGTCGAGGGTTGCTTGGAGGTCGGCCTCTCGAACGACATCGCCTGGTGCCAGATCGAGCCGGATGATCAGGCGCCGAATCTCGGTGTACGCGTGCTCGGCGAGGGAGAGCGGTTGCAACTTGGGGCTTGACACGCCTGTCATACTCTGTTGATATATCACCACTGTCAAGTTCAAATAGTTACGCATGGGGTCAGGCCCCTTTCGCAACTCTTTGCCTCCCCGAAGCGAGCGCCTCCATGAGTGAACAAGAATTCCCCACCACCGCCAAGGTCGTCGTCATTGGCGCCGGCATCGTCGGCAACTGCCTCGTGGGCCATCTCGCCCGCCTCGGCTGGACCGACATGGTGCTCATCGACAAGGGCCCCCTCCCGAACCCCGGTGGTTCGACTGGTCATGCGTCGAACTTCATCTTTCCGGTCGACCACAACAAGGAGATGGCGTTGCTCGGTGTCCAGAGCGCCAACCAGTACCGCGATGCCAAGCGCAGCGTCGACTCTGGCGGCATCGAAGTGGCGCGCACGCCAGAGCGCATGGACGAGTTCCAGCGCCGCATGACCTCCGCCAAGGCGTGGGGTGTCGAGGCTGAGTTGCTCACCCCGGCGCAGGTCAAAGAACTCGTGCCGTTCATCAACGAAAACGTGATCCTCGGTGGCTTCAGTTGCCCGAGCGTGAGCGTCGTCGACTCCCTCGACACCGGCACACTCTTCCGTAACGAGGCAATCGAAAAGACCGGCCTCAAAGTGTTCGCCAACACCGAAGTACTCGACGTCGAGACCGAAGATGAGCCCGGTACAGGCCTCCAGAAGGTCACCGCCGTTGTCACCGACAAGGGCCGTATCGAAGCTGAGTACGTTGTTGTCGCCTGTGGCGTCTGGTCGAACCGCATCGCCAACATGGCTGGCGCAACCATCCCGCTCGTGCCCGCCGTGCACCAGATGGCCGACGTCGGCCCGATGGACATCCTCGCCGAGACGCAGAGCGAGATCAGCTTCCCGATCGTCCGTGACATGGACACCTTCTGCTACGAGCGGCAGTCCTCTGGCTCGATGGAAGTCGGTTCATACGCCCACCGCCCGATCCTGCATCACCCCGACGACATCCCGTCGAATGAGGAAGCCGCGCTCAGCCCCACCGAGATGCCGTTCACACCCGACGACTTCGACCAGCAGATGGAAGAAGCAATTGAGCTGATGGACATGCTCGGTGACGCCGAGATCAAGTACGCCATCAACGGCCTGCTCTCGCTCACCCCTGACGCAATGCCGTGCCTTGGCGAGACCATCGAAGTCCGCAACCTCTGGTCGGCAGCCGCCGTTTGGGTCAAGGAAGGCCCAGGCATGGCACAGGTCGTTGCCGAGTGGATGACCTACGGCTACCCGCGAGTCATCGACGCACACGGTGCCGACATCGCCCGCTTCTACGACCAGGAGCGCAACGACGAGCACATCTGGAGCCGCGCCGAAGAACACTTCAACAAGACGTACGGCATCGTGCATCCCGCCGAGCAGTGGGAGAACCGGCGCAACCTGCAGGTGTCGCCGCTGTTCGATCGGCAGAAATCACTTGACGCCTTCTTCTTCCAGGCCCGTACCTGGGAACGCCCGCAGTGGTACGGCCGCAACGCCGACCTCGCCGAGCGCTACAACGTCGAAGAGCGCGAAGTCGAATGGGACAACCGTTGGTGGAGCCCGATCACAGTCGGCGAACACCTCAACATGCGTGAGAACGTCGGCCTCGTTGACCTCTCGGCATTCCAGGAGTTCGAGATCTCTGGGCCCGGTGCTGTCGAGTTTGCCGACTACTTGTCGGTCAACAAGATCGGCCCGGTCGGCCGTGCGACCTACACCCCGTGGCTGACCCCCGACGGCGGATTCCACTCCGACCTCACGATGCACCACACGGCCGAGGATGTCGTGGTTGTCGTGACCGGCGTGTTTGACGGTGGACGTGACCTGTCGTGGATGAAGAAGTACATGCCGAAGGACGGTTCGGTCACCGTGACCGACCGGACGCTTGATGTCTCGACCCTCGGACTCTGGGGCCCGAACGCACCGGCGACGCTCGCCAAGCTGACCGACGCCGACCTTTCGCATGAGGGCTCGTCCTATGGCTCGCTCGTCGGAGTGAAGCTCAATCTGGATGGCGAAGAAGTCGACGCCACGCTGTTCCGCATCTCGTACGTCGGCGACACCGGCTGGGAGATCTACGTCGCCTGGGACAACGCCCCCAAGCTGTGGGATGCACTGATGGAAGCCGGTGCCGACCTTGGCATCCGCGCCACCGGCGGTGGCGTTTATGGTACGTCGGGCCGCATCGAAAAGGGCTACCGCCTGCAGGGCGCCGAGCTCGAAAGCGAGTACAACCCGCTCGAAGCCGGCCTCGCCCGCCCGAAGGTCAAGTCGGTCGACTTCATTGGTAAGGACGCCTACCTGGCTGCCCGCGAAGCTGGAGACCCCGAGGTGCTGATGTGCACGATGACCGTCGACGATCAGACCGACTCGCAGGGCCGCATCCGCTGGATGCAGGGTGGCAACGAGCCGTTATGCGACATGGACGGCAACACGATCGTTGACAGCCACAAGCGTGTCTCGCGTGTGACGACCGCTGGATATGGCCCGTCGGTCGACAAGATGGTCCTGATGGGCTACCTCCCGAGGGAGATGGCGACAGCCGGCACCAAGGTCCAAGTCATGTACATGAACGAGTACTTCCCGGTGACCGTCGTCGGCACCGACGGCCCGTTCGACCCCGAAGACACACGCCTCAAGGGCTGAGCCACATGAGAGTCCTTGTTTGCGTAAAGCGGGTGCCCGCACCTGGCGCCAAGATCAACATCACCGATGACGGCCAGTCCGTCGATGCCACCAATCTCGGCCACACCATGAGCCCCCACGAAGAGTGTGGGCTTGAGCTGGCCGTGCAGTTGGTGGAGGCGCACGGCGGCGAGTCGCACGTGCTGACACTCGGTGTTGCCGAAGCCGATGAGCAGTGCCGCTGGGCCGCATCGATCGGCATCAACAAGGCCACGCTGGTGGACGTCGGAACGCAAGGCTGGGATCCGCAGCGGACGGCATTGGCAATGACCGACGCCATCCGTGCGATCGAAGAAATCGACGGTGGATTCGACGTCATGATCTTCGGCAACGAGTCGGCCGACACCGGTGGCTTCCAAGTCGGAATTCGGGTTGCTCGTGCGCTCGGCCGCCCGATGGTCAACGCGATCAAGGGCGTCAACATCTGCGCCGGAATCGATGGGGACGACACCGTGCTCGAAGCGCAACGCGAGACCGACTCGGGCATGGAGGTCTACAAACTTCCGATGCCGTGCGCGATTGGTGTCAAGGAAGGCATCACCTGGCCGCGCTACCCGACGATGCGCGGCCGCTTGGCTTCCAAGAAGCTTGCCGTCGACGTGACCGCGTCAGAGGCTGCCCCCGGCGGCCAGACCATGGTGCGCCTCAACCGTCCAGAGGAGCAGGTGTCGGAAACAATCATCCTCGGCGAAGGTGCCGCTGCCGCTCCTGCGGTCATTGAACTGTTGAAGGAACTCGGCCTCTGGTCAGATGGAAACAGCAAGCAGGAGGTGGGGGCATGAGCGTCCTCGTCGTTGTCGAACATGACCGAGGCACGCTCGCTGGCGCGTCGCTCGAGGCCTTCGCCTTTGCCCGATCGATCGCCGAGCAACTCGGCGAGCCGGTCGAAGCGTTGCTGATCGGTGCGGACGCTGTCGGCCTCGCCGACGTGTGTGCGGCGCACGGTGCCGATGTGGTGCATCACGCGTC
>NZ_JBDNIJ010000117.1:0-1937 GCF_041688325.1 Ilumatobacter sp. | reverse complement strand
TTCTCATGGAGAACGTGCCGGACATGGCACTTGACCACGGGATGTGGATCCTTCGGTCGATGGTCGATGAGCTAGAGGGCCTTGGGTACTCCGTCCACGAGCGGGTCGTTAGTACGAGTGACTATGGCGTGCCGCAACTCCGGCAGCGGTTCTTCCTGGTCGCTCTTCGGGATGGGACGCGATTCGACTGGCCCAAGGCAGACGAGCGGATCATCAGCGTTCGGAACGCAATCGGCGACCTTCCACCAGTTGAGGGTGGCTGGAGGCCTCAGAATGGCGATGACCCAGCCGATCGGGTTGCTTCTGGATGGGCCTCGTACGGTGGTCCCCATTCATCGTTCCAACATCGCATGCGAGCAGATGTTCCCGACGACCAGGCAGATCGGATCTACGACCACATTACTCGGCCCGTGCGCCAAGACGACGCCGAGGCGTTCGCGTTGATGGACTCTTCAACGAAGTACTCGGATCTTCCGGAAGAACTCAAGCGCTACCGGTCGGATATCTTCGACGATAAATACAAGCGGCTCAGTTGGGACAATCTGAGCCGAACGATCGTTGCTCATATCGCCAAAGACGGCTACTGGTACATTCATCCGGATCAGTCCCGCACGATCAGTGTGCGTGAGGCGGCTCGGATCCAGACGTTTCCCGATGATGTCCGATTTTCCGGCCCGCCGTCAGCAGCTTTCAAGCAAATCGGCAACGCCGTGCCGCCAGAGGTTGCGTTCCGTTTAGCGACAGCCATACGGGATTCTCTCGAACACCCTGTGCCGGGAAACTTTCGCACAGCGGACGTCGCTCAACAACTGGCGGGTTGGTATGAGACCGTTGAGACTGGCGCGATACCGTGGTTGCGGTCTACGAATAGGCTTCAACTCGTGGTGGCCGCAGGTCTGCTTGATCGCATGTCGGCGAGCGATGCGAGGTTGGGCTGGCGGTTGATTGAGCCGCTCCGAAACTGTGACGAAATGCGCGCAGCTCGTCGCGCGATCGAGTTTGGACTCGGCCCGCTCGGGCGAGCCCACCGGATAGAAGTTCTTGACGCCATTCTGGACGAATTGAGTTCAAGCGACATCCAACTTGAGAATGCCACGGCCGATGAGCTGAAGGCACTCAAGTCGATTGGACCCTCGGTCGCTGACCTTGCGGTACGAGTCCACCCAGGGGAGTCCGAGCAGCGGGAGGAGCCGATAGTCGCGACGAGCGGGGCCATTCGGGTCGCAAGCCGTTTCTTTGGGGCACGTGTGCATGAGAACCGGAATCGGCTGACCGACGGCCGACTTGCCGTCGCAAGACTGGTTGGTGGCGACGACAATTCCCACGCCGCTCATCTTGGGCTCATCGAATTGGCCGAATCAGTCTGCATGACATCGGCCCCCGACTGCGGCCTGTGCCCCCTTGTGGCCGACTGCAGTCACGCTGCGCTCGAGGGCTACCAACTGCGCCTCCCAGCTACCAACCAAGCGCTCGCGTGAGATCTGGGTCGCTGTCTCTCAGGTGATCGATGATGGCCATCAGGTCATTGGTCCGGCCTGTTGCCAGGGCTGCCGATATGAGACCAGTGGCAAGACGTGCGACGCCGCCATCGGTGAGTGGGGCGTGTTCCGTTTCTGTGGCATCAACGGTCGGTGAACTACCGGTTCGTTGATCCTTGCGGTACATCGCTTGGGCACGTTTGCACAACGCACCGACCTCAGGTTCGACCATCTGGCGGACCTCCGTCGGCAGAATGGCGCGCATTTTCGCCACGTTTACACGGAAGAGGTCGTCAAGTTCGGGTCCGAATTCGATGGCGGCCCGCGCCAGTTTCGTGTGCTCGTCGATCGAACGCATACCTGCCCATCCACCGCCCTGAACGAGCCTGTCCGCTCTATAAACGTAGAGACCTTGTTGGCGGTTCCACCGCCGAGGTCCGCTCATGCGCTCGAATGCGT
>NZ_JBDNIJ010000020.1:0-38195 GCF_041688325.1 Ilumatobacter sp. | reverse complement strand
GTCTGGTGCGGTGTTCATGTCGAGCCACGCGACGTGCTCACCGCGCCGGTAGGTGCCGTGGCGGTCTTTCGCGCAGATGACTCGTAATCGTCCGCTGCCACCTTTCACGAAGGGCGTCACGGATTCGATGAGGTACGACGCACCGCCGATCGCTGCACGCTTGCGTTTCGATCCGCTGGGGTGGAGCTGTTGGCCGTCCTTCGACTTCGTGGAGTGGTCGACCAGTAACACGGCGGGGCCGGCGTCGGCGAGTGGTCGGGCCACTGCTCGCAGCCACGGTCCAACTTCGTTGTCGCGGTCTTCGTTGATGCCTTCGGTGCCGAATGCTTCGCCAAGCGAGTCGATAACGACCAGGCGCACGTTGTCGGTTTTGATCGTCGCGAGCAGTTCGGCCATTTCGAACGGCCCGAACGGTTCGGTTGGCCGCCGGTAGTCGAGGTGCTGCACTATCTGGTCGTGCGTGACACCGATCAGGATCAGCCGCGACAGAACGGACTCGGGTGTGTCTTCGAGGTCGAAGAGCATGACGTTCTCGCCGACGGCCATTCGTTCTTTCATGGCGGCGACAGCGATCCACGATTTACCGGTGCCGGAGTCGCCGTGTACGCCGTTCACCATTGCCTCGTAGATCAGCGCTGAACGGATGTCGTCGCCGTACCGGTAGAGCAGTGTCGGTTCCGGCTGCTTGAGATCACCAGCAAGCACGGCGGCGAGGTCGATGCGCTCGAACGATTCTGCAATGTTGGTCGGCTGGTCGTCCTCGACGGTCGCGAGCTGGCCGAATCGTTCGCTCATGCCGCCACCTTCTTTCCGGCGAGGCCTGCGGTGTATCCGGACACGATGGTCTGGTCAACTTCGTTGGTGTCGAGTCCGGATCGTTCTGCAGCCGTTGCGATCTGGTCGAGAGCCGCGAGGGCGTCGGCGGTGTTCGTTTTGCCTCGGTGGACATCACCACCAACGGCGTGCGCTGCCCAGTTCAACACTGTGTTGCGTTGACCGTCCGGTGCGGTCGCTACGCGTGCGATTAGGCCCGATGCGCTCCACGAGCCCGCAGGTGTTGCTAGCCGTCGCGAGAGAGGCGCACGCAGCGTCTGAGAGGGCTTCGGTGCCCTGCTCGCATTCACTGCGTCGATCAACGCGGCTGGTGCATCGGTGAGGTCGAGTAGCGCGTCGGTGAACCACTTGTACGTGCCGCCAGACTTGTGACCGGACGGCGGCACTAAGACGTAACCGTCGGTGCCGAGCCAATCGCAGTGCTCGGAGAATCGGATACGTCGACCGATGCCGGTCGGCTTGAAATAGAGGTGCCAGTTGCCGCCACCGGATCGGGCGATCGGCCCGCCTTCGGTTTCACAGTCGGGTAGATCGGCCACCCCCTCGCCGAAGTCGTGGTGGTCGATGTCGAGCACATCGAACGCGATACCGGTCGGCACGCCGATCGACGCGGTCGGGTTTTTCGTCCACCACTTCGTGATCTGGTCGGGGTCGGTGCTGGCGTCGTGGAATCCGTGCTTTGTGAGCGGTGCGGAACCGGTCGGTTTGCACGGGAACACGGGCCAGTCGGCGCGTGCGTACATGAGGGCGTGGTCGAGTAGGTCGCTCATGCCGCGATCTCGTTTTCACGGAGGCTGAGCGGGGCGCAGTTCCATGCACAGTGGCCGGGCTTGGCGCTGCAGGCGAGCGGGCATACCGTTTCACGGGCAATGAAGACTCTCGGATCGAGCGACTTGCCGGCGTTGGTACGATGAGAGCGATCAGCCAGATCGTCAGCTTTTGCTCCGTCGTCGATGTTTGTCGCATCGGCGGCGGCGGCGCTGGGGCCGGTCATGCTGCACCGCTGAGTGACGATTCAGAGGCGGTGTCGAGCTGCAACATTCGCCGGACTGCCGCTGTGGGGATTCGGATGCGGCGACCGATTCGGATCACTGGTACCTGGCCGGCCTCGATCGACGCGTATGCGGTTGATAAGCCGACTTCCATGAGGGCGGCGTACTCGTGGACCGAGAGCGTCGGTCGGTCTTTTGGGTCTGGAACGGTGGGCATAAGACAATTATGGGGTGAATTAAACGGAGTAGACAGTGCAGGACGCTCCGTTCACTGTTAGGGTTCGGAGCATGGCGAACTTCAAAAATCATCGAGTTGTCGCGCGATTCATGTCAGGTGGCTTCGCCGTGGACGAAGCTGCAGCCATCACGTGCGCTGCTCTACTCCCCCCTGGCGCTCAGCTGACGAACAACCCGAGCGGATATTGGGAGGTGCAAATCACCTGGCGCTACCGAAAGGACGAAGTGCGGGCGGAGCCAGAGGAGCTCCTGATCGTCCACGGCCCGCTCATGGACAACCGGAAACCGGTGTCGGCGTCGTTAATCCGCAGCCTTCCCCTGGGAACGATGATCGACGAGTCTCGGAAGGTGCTCATTGCTCGGGCGACGGAGCAGACCGAAGCAGGCGAGGGACACGAACTTTGGGCGAAGTTCGCCGGGCTTGGGCCACGCCGGGGAACCGAGGTCACGCCCGAACAAGATCAGGTAGCAGCAGAGATCTACCGACGGGCGTGGAATGCAGGCGATTTTGTTACTCAAGCGGTGGCCGAACACTTCGGCGTAAGTAGATCAGCAGCTACCAAACGGATAGCAAAGGCTCGAGCAGCCGGGCTCCTCGACGGCACTAGGCCCAAGCGATGACGGTCAAGAAGGACGCCGAGCGCGGCACATGGTATTTCGTCGTCGAACTCCCTGCGGTCGCTGGTAAGCGTCAGCAGCTCAAGCGGCGTGGGTTCCCAACGAAGAAGGCGGCACAAGCAGAGTTTGATCAGGTCAGCACAGAATCGCGCAAGGGATCGTTTGTCCGCCCGATGCGCGGCACGGTCGCCGAGTATCTGGTCGACATCTGGCTCCCGTCGAAGCGGTCAACGCTGAGGCCATCAACGATCGTCGGGTACGAGAAGGTCGTCAACCGTCGGCTGGTTCCGTTGATCGGCGAGTACCAACTGGCTGCGCTCGACGCTGCGGCGGTCGAAGTCATGTATGGCGAGCTGCTGAGTTCCGGTGGCGTCGGTGGCGCACCGCTGTCAGCGAAGACTGTCGCGAACGCTGGGGGAGTGTTGTCGAAGGCGCTCCGTGACGCTGTGAGGCTCAAGCGGCTGGCGTACAACGTCTCGGCCGACGCCGAACTGCCTGCACGTGTCCGGCCCGAACAATCAACGTGGACGGCCGACGAGGCCACCCGATTCTTGGCGGCGACTACCGACGATCGTCCATTCCCGATGTGGCGTCTTGCGCTGTCCACAGGAATGCGCCGTGGCGAGCTGTGCGGCCTCCGGTGGCGCGATCTGGATCTCGACGACGGTCGAGCAACGATCGCTAGCACGCGAGTTGTGGCACGCGAGGTCGTGACCGGTGAACCCAAGACGAAGGCTGGCAACCGGGTCGTTCGGCTCGACGCCGAAACAATCAACGTTCTTCGGGCGTGGAGAAAACGAACCAACGAGGAGCGACTGGTGGCCGGCGCGGCGTGGATCGACACGGGGCTCGTCTTCGTCGATGCGCTCGGCGAACCTCCACACCCTGAGACGGTCACCCGGTGGTGGCGTAAGGCGTGTGAAGCGGCTGGCCTGCCGGTGATCCGGTTGCACGACGCTCGACATACTGCGGCCACGCTCATGCTTCGCGACGGAGTTCCGGTCAAGGTCGTCTCTCAGCGGCTCGGCCATGCCGACATCGCCGTGACGATGCGGGTATACCAACACGTGACCGCTCAGGACGACCAGCTTGCCGCCGATGTCCTCGGTTCTGCGCTCGGTGGCAAAACGTGACCATTTCGTGACCATGACGGAGCCGATAACGCTCTGACCTGGTGTTATTAAGTGGAGCTGGGGGGAATCGAACCCCCGTCCCTCAGCCGGTGGACGAACTTGCTACAACCATTCCCGGTATTGACTCTGACGCTGAGACACCGACGGGTCGGCTGCAGGCTCAAGGCCTACCACGCATCGTCTTTCCGACATGTCAGCGATCTTTCTCGCCGTCAGCAGTCTTTCCTGCCGTCATCCCCCACTTCTGTTGCCGGGCTGTGGTGGAGTGGCCCCGTGCGGCATTTCTGCTCACGATGTTTCGTTCTCAACCTGAAAAATCAGGCGGCGAGAACGAAATTGTCGTTATCAACGGCAATTGTGTTTTTTTCCCCGTTTTACGAGTCTGAGAAACTCGGGTTGCAAACTCGAACAGCGTTACTGACGTCGAATCCTGTCAGCCCCGTGATCAATATGTCAGGACAACGATAGCTGCTGATTGGGTGCGTTCACGCTTTGTTCACGGGGTGCGTGAGAGTGGGCCGTAAATCCCGACGATCAGTTGTTGTCGTACTTGGCAGCGCGGTTGAACGCTGTTTCGATCTCGCGATCGTGGTCGCGTTCGGCGAGGCTCTGACGCTTGTCGCCCTTGGTCAGGCCCTTGGCAAGCCCGATCTCGAGCTTGGCTCGACCGTCCTTCCAATAGAGCCGCAACGGCACGATGGTCAGCCCACCCTGAGCGGTGCGCGCTTCGAGTTTGTCGATTTCGGCACGGTTCAGGAGCAGCTTGCGTTCACGGTTGGGTTCGTGGGCGCCGAAACCGATCGCGTTCGTGTACGGCGGGATGTGAATGCCGTCGAGCCACATTTCGCCGCGACGCACGCGGGCGTAGCCCTCAGCGATTTGGGCGTTCCCCTCGCGCAACGACTTGACTTCACTGCCAGTGAGGACCATGCCCGCCTCGTAGGTGGCGAGAATCTCGTAGTCGCGGTAGGCGCGCTTGTACGAAGCGATCAGCGTGAGGCCGTCGTCCTTGTTCGACCCCTTCTTGGTCTTTTTGCCCTTCTTTGCCATACGGATGCCAGGGTATCGGCGCGCCGCGATCGCTGGGGCAGGACTTATTCGTCGACGTCGGGCACGCGCGGTCGCCGGCCGATCGGCCCTACCCTGAGTCGCGTGATCGAGATCTCACGTGATGCGTACAGCACGATGGTCGGCCTCGCCCTCGACGAATACCCACTCGAGATGTGTGGGCTGCTCGCCGGTCCGACACCTGACCGGGCACCGACATTCACACCATGTCGCAACGATGACCAGTCTGCCCGGGTCTACACGGTGAACCCGAGAGACTTCATGCGCGCCGAGATGGCAGCAGAAGACCTCGACTGGGAGATCAACGGCGTGGTCCACAGCCACACCCACTCCGAGCCGTACCCGAGCCCGACTGACGTTTCGGCGGCGGTAGATCCGAACTGGCACTACGTGATCGTGAGCCTCAAGCGAGAGTTGCCTGAGGTGCGCAGCTATCGCATCGTCGACGGAGCGATTCTCGAAGAGCAGATCAGTATCAGCTGAGTCGGGCATCTTCTTCAGGCCCGTCGTACAATCCTTACTGGTTAGGTCGGGAATAGGTTCCGAATCGGCCAGGTTGGAAGGAATGATGAATATCACCGCACCAGCGATGCCCGTAACGATGCACACAGATGTGCTCGGAATGATCGGCAACACGCCGGTCGTCGACGTCTCGAACCTGTCGCCGAATCCGAACGTACGCATCCTCGCCAAAATGGAGATGCAGAATCCGTTTGGCTCGGTGAAGGACCGCATTGCCAAGAGCATGATCGAGGCTGCTGAAGCCGACGGTCGCTTGCAGCCGGGGCAGACGATCATCGAGCCGTCGTCGGGTAACACCGGTATCGCTCTGGCCGCGATCGCCCAGTTGAGGGGCTACCCGATCAAGATCATGATGCCGACGAGCGTTTCGATCGAACGTCGACAGATGCTCGAGATTTTTGGCGCTGAGATCATCCTCACGCCTGGTGAAGAAGGCTCCAACGGTGCGGTATCGCGCGCCACTGCGCTCGCTGCGGAACACCCGGAGTGGTACTTCCCGTATCAGTACGCGAACGACGCCAACCCGCGTGCCCACTTCGAGGGCACTGGCCCTGAGATCGTGCGCGACGTCCCTGACATCACACACTTCGTTGCTGGCCTCGGCACGAGTGGCACATTGATGGGCACGGGTACCTTCTTGAAGCAGTACAACCCGAACATCCAAGTCATCGCCGTGGAACCGCCGTTGGGTGAGCGGGTCGAAGGTCTCCGCAACATCGGTGAGGGATACATCCCACCTGTCTTTGAGAACTGGAACGGCTACGACCTGCTTGACCGTAAGCGTGTGGTTCGACCGCGAGAGTCAATCGAATGGACGCGCAGGCTGGTCAGCGAGTGCGGCATCTTTGCCGGCATCTCTGCGGGTGCAGCACTGGCTGGCGCGGCCAAGGTGGCATCAGAAATCGAGTCGGGCACCATCGTGTTCATCGTGTGCGACGGCGGATGGAAGTACCTGTCGACCGGCGCGTACACCGACGACCTCGACGTCGCTGAAGCCAACGCCGAGAAGATCATCTACTTCTGAGCGAGATGATTGCGCCACCGCGTATCGAACCGGCCCGCCTCTCACGTACACGGGCGTTGAGCGCTGGCTGACTGCCCGCACGCTGCGGAATGGCTACGATCAGCGCGGTGGATGGGCCAATCGGGATGTTCGACTCGGGCTTCGGTGGCCTGACCGTCGCCAGAGCTGCCATGGATCTCCTGCCTGCAGAGGATCTCGTGTACATCGGCGACACCGGTCGGTATCCATATGGTTCGAAGCCGCTCGCTGATGTTCGGGGCTTCGCTCGCGAACTTGCTCACAGTCTTGTTCATGACTACGGCGCCAAAGCCATCGTTGTTGCCTGCAACACCGCAACAGCTGCTGGCCTCGACGAGCTACGCGCCGAATTGGATGTGCCGGTCATTGACGTGGTTCGGCCTGGAGCCAGTGCCCTCGTCCAGACGACCACCACGGGCCGCGTCGGTGTGATTGGGACCGTTGGAACGGTGTCGTCGGGTGCCTACATCCAGGCAATAGCAGCGACCGGCGCGCCCGTCAGTTTGACGAGCGCCGCGTGCCCCGGTTTCGTCGAATTTGTCGAGCGTGGACAGACGGTTGGCGACGAGGTCACGGTGTTGGCCGAACGACTGCTCGCACCGATCCGTGACGCCGACGTCGACGCACTCTTGCTCGGCTGTACGCACTACCCGTTCCTGGCCAGGACGATCGGTGACGTGATGGGCAACGGCGTGACCCTCGTCAGCTCGGCGGACGAGACGGCGTTCGCGCTCAAGCAGACGTTGGGCGAGCTCGGCTTGCTCCGCGCCGTCGACAGACGGAGCCGCCACCGGTTCGTATCGAGCGGCGACATCGATGTGTTCCGCGAGCTCGGTTGTCAACTCCTCGGCCCAGAACTCGACCGAACCGAGTCATGGCCACCGCCCCGCTGAGTACGTCGACCTGATTGTCGACCTGATTGGCGACGGGTCCCTCGGTGCGCGTCGATACAGCGGGTACGTTCACGGACATGACTCGCCCCGACGGCCGCTCCGACAACGAACTTCGCCCCTTCTCGTTCCAACGAGACTTCACCGAGATGGCCGATGGGTCGGTCCTCGTGTCGTTCGGCAACACCCGGGTGCTTTGTACCGCAAGCATCGACGAAGATGTGCCGCGTTGGATGCGCGGCTCCGGCAAGGGCTGGGTCACCGCCGAATACTCGATGCTGCCGGGAGCGTCGCCTGAGCGCATCGACCGCGAAGCCGCCAAGGGTAAGCAGTCGGGTCGGACCATCGAAATTCAGCGTCTGATCGGCCGCTCACTGCGTGCCGCCTGCGACATGGAGGCACTTGGCGAACGTCAGGTCATCGTCGACTGTGACGTCCTGCAGGCCGACGGTGGCACCCGCACCGCTTCGATCTGTGGTGGCTTTATTGCGCTCCACGATGCACTCGAACGCGTCGTGCAACGTGGTGGCATCCCGAAGAACCCGCTCCACTCGTTCTGCTCAGCGATCAGCGTCGGCATCGTCAACGGTCAGCCGGTGCTCGACCTCCCGTATGTCGAAGACAGCGTTGCTGAAGTCGACATGAACGTCGTGATGCTCCGCCCGGTCGGCGGGGGAGACGCGAGCTTCGTTGAAGTGCAGGGCACCGCCGAAGGCATGACGTTCTCGCGCGCTCAGCTCGACGCGCTCCTCGGCCTCGCGGAAGGTGGGCTCGCAACGATCAGCGACGCGCAGACGGCGCTGGTGGCTGACGCCCCGACGCCCCGCGCCGCACGTTGAGCCAACTGATGCAACTCGTTTGCGCATCGGCGAACCCTGACAAGGTTGCCGAGATCCAAGCACTCCTGGCCGGTGTTGTTGATCTGCTGCCGAGGCCGCCTGAGGTTCCGGATGTCGTCGAAGACGCAGACACACTCGTTGGGAATGCGCGGCTCAAAGCGGCTGCAATCGTTGCGGCCACCGGACTTCCTGCTGTTGCCGACGACACGGGCCTCGAAGTCGAAGCCCTTGGCCGGAGGCCTGGCGTGTACACCGCTCGCTACGCGGGCGAGGGCTGTAGCTACGCCGACAATCGACACAAGATGCTGGCCGAACTCGACGGGGTCGTCGAGCGTGGTGCGGCGTTCAAGACGGTCGCGATGATCGTCTGGCCGGACGGATCCGAGCTCGCTGTCGAGGGTGTCTGCCGAGGCACGATCTCAACTGAGGAGCGTGGCGACGTCGGCTTCGGCTACGACGCGATCTTCCAACCCGACGAGGGCCAGGGTCTGACCTTTGCCGAAATGACCGCTGATGCGAAGCACGCGATCTCGCATCGCGGGCGCGCCTTTCGGCAGTTACTCAGCGACCTGGAACAACGCGAGCTGGAACCACGCTGACGACGCTGACCACGAAGCCGAGATGATCGCTCCCCGGGACGGTGAAGTCGTGGACAGACGTCGACACGAGTCCATTCCCGGTGAGCGCATGGTCAAGCCGAACGAAGGCGGGGAAGAACTTGTCGGTTGGCCACGAGTTCGAAAATCCCTGTCCGTGTGTCGTGTGTGCATCTGACAGGCCGCGTCGGAGAAGGTCCCGGAACACGGGGTGCCAGTACGAGGCATTGAAATCGCCAACGATCAGCGTCGGTTCCGTCGCAGCGGACCCCAACTCGCCGAAGGTCTCCAGGTCGGCAATCCACCCGTCGAAGGTGAAGATCGGCGTCGGTGGATGCACACCAAAGATTCGGATTGGTCCATCGGGGCCGTACATCAAGATGTTCAGGGTGGAGTGCACCGTCGCAGGTCGCTGACTCTCAGCGACTGGGTACTTGCTCCAGAGCGCGATCCCGCTGGCGAACGACCCGTCGCGCTCGACTTTGTGGGGATACGCCGTAGCGAGCGGATGTGCGCGCAGCACAGCCTGGTGCTCAGCGGTGTATTCGCTGAACAGGATCGCATCAGCGTTGCGGATCAGCAGGTCATCCGCTGCGTCGAAGACGACCGGGTTCGAGAAGAGCAGGTTGACCGCAGCAACCGACACTTCGGTGCCAGTGGGGTCGGGTGCGGGGCGGTCGGGAGTGAACACGAGCGGGAACGCAAGAAGCAGCGACCCCGCGCCGACGAAGCTTGTCATGATCGCAAGCGGATGCCGTTTCCTCCAGCAGGCCAGACCGGCGGCGGGGATCGTGACCACGAGGAGAAACGGCGACAACGCGTGCAGCGCCGCGAGCTGCGTGGAACCGTTCCAGCCCACTGCCTGTGTCAGCAGAACCACCAGCTGACGCCGTAATCAGCCAGCCGACCAGCTCGATCACCCGCGCCAGGCTGCTGGACTTCACTCGATGAGGTTAGTGCCGACGGCGGGACTCGAACCCGCACTGACAGGCACCTAAAGCCTGTGCCTCTGCCAATTGGGCTACGTCGGCGCACTCAAGATCATACGGGCAGCCAAGCCAGGACGAGTTGGGTGACCTTGACGTCGGTCTTTTCCAGGCCGACGGTGAGGCTGGTGATCGCTTTGCCCGTCTCCATCCATTTGGCGTCGATTTCGATGACGTCGTCAGCGAGTTCGATTTCGAGGTCTTCGACTTGGTCGACGAGGCGCTGCATCTTGTTCTCGGCAGTTTCGAGGCGACCGGCCGACGCCGTGGTGGTGCCGCGGCGGCGCGCTGCGGTGCCGGCCTTGCCGAGCAGGCCGCCGAGCAACCCGCCCTTGCTTTTGCGGCCGCCGAGCAACCCACCAAGTACCGAGCTGGCCGTCGACAGCAGCTCACTGTTGCGCTTGCTCTTCGTCTGCTCTTCGAGTTCTTCAATACGGTCTTCGGCAGCTTCGATCTTGTCGCGCAGCGTCGACGCCTTTGACTCGTACTTGTCGCGCAGCTTCGCGATCTCCTCGTCGGCCTTGTCGTGAGCGATCTTCAGGCAGCGCGCCTCGAACGCATCGGTGCCCTCGCCGGGCCGTCCGTACAGCTTGAGGTCGACGTTGGTTGGCAGCTCGAGTGTCAGGGTACGAGTGATCTGATCTCTGATATCACGCTCGACTTGTGTCCAGAACGTTTTGTTCTTGATTGGCCCGTCGGCAAGGCGGTATGCGGCGCCGTCGGGCGCATCCGTGCGGAGATCACGGTCGTCGTAGTCGACCTGGACGATTTGTGTTGCGTCGATCTGCTCGTGGATCGGGAACAGCACCGCTTCGTACTCGTCGTCGTGCACAAGGTCTGCCTTCGTCTCGTCGTACCGCAGGCTGACGCGAGCCACGACGGCCGCGGCGCGAGATTCGCCGCGGGCATCACCGCCGACAGCTTCAAGCCACGGCGCGGCGACATCGACATAGCGGACGGGAACACCAGGCGCGACCTCGGGCATGATTGCCGACTCGTCGTCGCCAAGGGCTGACTCGGGAGCGGCTGCGGGGGCGGCAGCAGCAGGTCCTGCGGCGTGCGAAGACATGGCCACTGGTGTGGCAGCAGTCGCCCCGCCTCCGGGAGTGTCGCTCGTTATCTGTTGGATTTGATCGCGCGTCATCGGCCCACGGAGGTACGACATCGCCCAGCGAGTCGTAAAAACCTCCGGCGTGTCCTTGCCAGCGCGGCGCAGCATGAACTCGCGCTTGCCGAGGCCCGAGATGGTGTCGCCAACCGCCTGAATGTCGACACCACCAGCGGCGGATGACATCCCGTCGAGCAGGCGTGCTTTGTCGCGATCGGTCTGAAGCCGACCGATCATCCAGGTGCCCGTGTTCGAGAGTGCCTTGTAGTCGATGTCGACGGGGTTTTGCGTCGACAGGACGACGCCGACTCCGAATGCGCGGGCCTGCTTCATCAGCGTCATGATCGGCTTTTTCGTCGGCGGGTTGGCGGTCGGCGGCAGGTAGCCAGCTACTTCGTCCATGTACAGCAGCGCCCGCAGGCCGGTCGTACCGCTCTGCGCGCGCATCCACGTGACCAGCTTTGACAAGACAAGCGAGGTGACGAATTGGCGCTCGGTGTCAGAGAGATGCGCGGTCGTGATGATGGCGCACCGGGGCTTCCCGGCCGGCGAATATATCATCGACTGGATGTCGAGCGGCGCGCCTTGGCCCCATGCCGCGAATGAGGGCGAAGCAAGCAAACCGTTGAGCTTCATTGCCAACCCCATGCGGTCGGATTCGGGGAAGAACTGATCGATGTCGAAGACCCCGAGCTTGCGGATTGGCGGAGCAGCGACTTGGCCGACGAGCGTCATCAGATCGATTGCTTTGCCCGACTGCCACGAATGGTTGATCAGGTTGGAAATGAGGATGTGTTCGCGGCTGGACAGCGGGTCGGCATCGACGCTGACCAAGCCGAGCAGTCCGGTGACGTAACCCTCGATCTCGTCGCCAACGACTTCAACATCGCTGAGGTCAGTCGGAACCTGGAGCGAACCAACGATGTTCAGCGCCACACCCGACTGCGAACCCGGTGTGTAGATCGTGAAGTCGGTCGTCGCTCTCAGATTGGCGATGTCGGCACCGCTCAGGCCCCATCCACCGAGGCCCTTTTCCCACAGCGCTGCCTGGCTTGCTGCGAACTCGTCAGGTGTCTGGCCGGCGTTCTTTGCCTGGGCATCGTCGATCCACGGACGGAAATCGCCCGGGGCGAGATCGGGGAACGTGAGACAGAGGTTCGTGAGGTCGCCCTTGGGGTCGATCGCGATGACCGGGAGCCCTGCTCTCAGCGCCTCTTCGATCAGGATGAAACCGAGGCCGGTCTTTCCTGAGCCGGTCATCCCGACGATCACGCCATGCGTCGTCAGGTTGTCGGTGGCCACAGTGATGTGGTTCGTTACGTCATCGCCATGAGATGTGCCGGTGCGTTCGTGAGTCGCGGGGTCGATGGTGCCGCCCAGGAAGAGATCTGCCATCCGCCGCAGAGTAGTGCGCCCCCCGTTTTCATGAGCTTGTTGCAGTCACTGACTGCAACAAGCTCATGAAAACGGAGGAGGGGAACGGAGGAGGGGAGGCGGCTGGAGTGGCGGGGATCTACGATCGCGGCCATGGCGTTCACCGGGTTTTCGACCGAGGGCATCGAGTTTTACGAGCAGCTTGCAGCCGACAATTCCAAGGTGTTCTGGCACGACAACAAACATCGATTCGTCGAGCACGTCAAAGAACCGATGCTGGCGTTGACCGACGAGCTCGCCGACTTTGGCCCGTTCCACATGTTTCGTCCACACAACGACCTCCGCTTCTCGAAAAACAAGCCGCCGTACAAAACCCACCAGGGAGCGTACGGCGAGCTCGAAGCCGGATCTGGCTACTACATGCAGTTCTCATCAGAAGGGCTGATGGTCGGCACTGGGTACTACTCGATGGCCAAAGATCAACTCAAGAGGTTCAGGGACCTGATCGACGCAGGCGCCACTGGCGATGAACTGGCAGGGATCGTGGCTGCGATGCGCAAGAAGAATTTCAACGTCACAGCAATCGACGAACTCAAGACGGCGCCGCGCGGCTACCCGAAGGACCACCCTCGTGTCGAGCTACTCAGGATGAAGGGCTGTCTGGCGGCGAAACAGTTCGGTGCCCCACAATGGATCCACACCAAGGAGGCTGCCAAACGCATTCGCGAGATGTGGGAGGGAGCCAAGCCACTCACCGACTGGCTCGACTCTCACGTGGGTCCATCGACCGCCCCTCCCACCGACCGCCCCTTCTGAGCGAGGCGGTTTGGTCTGTCTGAATGAAAGACTTTGAGATTCCACAGTCTGGTGTTGGGTGCCGGTCGGAAAATTTGACAGAATGTAAAGGTGACGATGACTGACCCCGCAACGACCAACGCGCTCGAGAACCAATTCGGTCTTGCTGACCGCGTTGTCAACGAAGAGGCGCTGGCCAACAGCATCCAGCGATTCCGCGAGCAGGGCATCACGCTGCCAACCTTTGCTCAGCTGGCCGATCCGTCGACGTTCGATCACGATGAGAAAGTCGGCGACGCCGACCCACAGGGCCCTGATGCCCGCAACCTTTGGCGATGCCACTGGTACAACGACCTGCAGGGCAACCGCGTCGATGTGCCCGAGCATGTGGTACTTCCCTCGGTCCTGACCGGCGTCGCGTCCCCGATCATTGTGGTCTTCGGCGACCGGTTCCCGATGATTACGGCCCACAAGGTGCTGGCCGCCTACTCGTGTTTCGCTCCGCGCGTCGTCACGGGCCAGTTCGATCCAACGGTGCACCGCGCCGTGTGGCCATCGACTGGCAACTACGCCCGCGGCGGCATTGCAATCTCTAAAATCATGGCAAGTCGCGGTGTGGCAATCCTGCCTGAAGGCATGAGTCAAGAGCGTTTCGACTGGCTCGACGAGTGGTGTGCGAACCCCGAAGAAGACGTCATCAAGACTCACGGCACCGAGTCGAACGTCAAAGAGATTTACGACGCCTGTAACGAACTGGCCAAAGACCCAGGCAACTTCATCCTCAACCAGTTCTCTGAATTCGGCAACCACCTCGGCCATTACAACGTCACTGGCCGAGCGCTCAGCCACGTCTTTGAGACGGTGCGCGCTGAATACGCTCTGGTCGGACGTGAACTCGAACTCGCGGCCTTCACATCGGCCACCGGTTCGGCTGGCACGATCGCCGCTGGCGACCGGCTCAAAGAGGAGTACGGGGCAAAGATTGTCGCTGTCGAGGCGCTCGAATGCCCGACGATGCTCGAGAACGGTTACGGCGAACACAACATCCAGGGCATCGGCGACAAGCACATCCCGCTGATCCACAACATCGCGAACACCGATGTTGTCGTTGGCATCTCCGACAAAGCGACCGACGAGCTGGATCTGACTTTCAACACTGAGGCTGGGCGTGCGTACCTCGCCCAGTCGATGGGCGTGTCGCAGAGTCTCGTCGACAAGCTCGAACACTTCGGGTTCTCGTCGATCGCGAACGTTCTTGCAGCGATCAAAACGGCCAAGCTGTTGAACCTCGGCGAGAACCAGGCCCTGATCACGGTCGCCACCGATGGTGCGGCGCTCTACCCGAGTGAGCGGGCCAAGCTGTTGGAACGGCAGTACGGCAACGAGTTCACCACGACCGATGCCGCTGCCGCTGTCGGCGAACACCTTGCTGCGGCGTCCACCGATCACATGATCGAGTGCACCGACCTCGATCGCCGTCGCCTGTTCAACCTCGGCTACTACACGTGGGTCGAGCAGCAGGGCACGCCGTTCGACCTGTTCGAGGCTCGTCGTTCACAAGATTTCTGGCGCGGTCTTCGTCGGTATACCGCTATCTGGGACGGCATGATCGACGACTTCAACGCTCGCGTCGCCGACGGCACCTGAGCGACTCGTGAACGTCACGGGCTGGCGTTGCGCGACCTGCAGCGCTGAGCTGCCCATCTCCACACCGATGCCGTTCAGATGTCCGAACGCGTCAGCTCATGACCCGCGTCATGTCCTGCAGATCATGCACGACGACTCGCCGGTCAAGTTGGTCGACGACGACTCGACATTCGTCGCAGCCGACCTGCACCTGGCGTGGGCGGCGTATGCCGATGCTCACGGCATGTCAGCCAATGACCGAGTTTGCCTCGTTGGCGAACTGAACGCAGCGATCGAGGCGGTCGACGGTGCAACCTTCGTCGTCACACCTTTCGAACGATCGGCTGTCTTGTCCGATGCACTGGGAATGTCGGCTGAGGGTGGCGTCTGGGTCAAAGACGAAACCGGGGGTGTGGGCGGCAGTCAGAAGGCCCGCTTCCTCTTCTCGATCTTGCTGCACCTTCGAGCTGCCGAGCGGCTGGGGCACCTCGCCAAACGGCCACCGCTCGCCATTGCATCGTGCGGAAATGCAGCCTTGGCTGCCGCCACGTTGGCGAAGGCCGCGGAGTGGCCGATCGACGTGTACGTCCCGACCTGGATGGGCGATGGTTTCGGTGACCGTCTCGATGCGCTCGGAGCGCGGGTGCACCGCAGCGAACGGCGTGACGATGATCCGCCTGGCGACCCTGCGATGTTCCGATTCCGCGATGCGGTCGCCGCTGGGGCTGTCCCGTTTACCGTGCAGGGGCCGGAAAACGCGCTCTGTCTCGATGGTGGCCGAACGCTCGGCTGGGAGATCGGCACACAGTTCCCCGGCGAACACATTGATCGACTCTTCATTCAAGTCGGGGGAGGAGCATTCGCTGCAGCAACGAGCCAGGGGCTCGATTCGGTCCACGGGACCGTTCCGCTGTACGGGGTTCAGGCCGTTGGCTGCGCACCGCTCGAGCGTGCATGGAACCGATCGACCGGCGCCGATTCCGTCGCCAAGGTGTGGGCCGAGGCAATGACCGTCTGGGAGCGTCCGTCATCGCTGGCTGACGGCATTCTCGATGACGAGACCTACGACTGGGTTGGTGTGGTCGAAGCGATGCGCCGCAACGGCGGTGTTCCTGTGGTCGCGTCTGAGGCCGATATCGAAGCAGCACACCGCCTCGCTCGCGAAGCTGGTTACAACGTGAGCCCGACGGGTGCCGCCGGGCTCGCCGGGCTACTCACGGTGCGTGGCGACATCGCACCGAACGAGAATGTCGTTGTCGTCTTGAGCGGCGTCACCCGCTGAGCGGCGGGAGCGAGTCTTGGTCGGCGCCGTTCTCTTGTGTCTCGTGCGGGCACAGATCAAGGCAAACGAGTGGCACAGATCAGGGCACAGGAGTGGCAAAGATCAATCAGTGATGCGGTCGGACAGCAGCAGTGCCCTGACGTGTTCCCGATAGCCTGAGCGGCATGTCGGAACTCTCCACCCCGCAGGCTCCCTTCGCACTCGAAGGCGGCTTCGACCAGCGCTCAGCGGTCTTCGATCGACTCCTGAAAAACCGTGTTGTGATGCTCGGCTCTGATGTCAACGACGACATCGCCAACCAGATCTGCGCACAGCTGCTGTACCTCGAAGGCGAAGATCCGAGCGCCGACATCTGGTTGTACGTCAATAGCCCCGGTGGATCGGTCACCGCTGGCATGGCGATCTACGACACGATGCAGTTCGTTGGTTGTGACGTCGCCACCGTGTGCCTGGGCCTTGCGGCTTCGATGGGGCAGTTCCTCCTCACGGCCGGTGCAGCGGGCAAGCGTTATGTGCTCCCGAATGCTCGCGTCATGATGCACCAGCCGCTGGCCGGTCTGCGTGGCCAGGCGTCCGACATCCAGATTCAGGCTGAGCAGCTTCGCTACACCAAGAGGCGCATGGCCGAACTGATCGCGTTCCACTCCAGCAACGAAGTTGAGCAGATTCAGGCCGACTCCGAACGTGACCGCTGGTTCACCGCTGAAGAAGCGCAGCAGTACGGACTCTGCGACAAAGTCATCCGCAAGCGCGGCGAGATCCTCTGATCGAGAGATCGTCGCTCAGCGCTCCTGAGCGACGATCGTGAACACCGGGCCGATGTCGACCGCGCAGGTTTTTTCGAGCCACCGGTCGATAGCAGCCGCTGATTTTTCGGTCGAGTAAATCGCAGAGAGCGCAGTTTGTTGTGAATCTGGGTCGCCGGGCACGACGGTGCTCGCCGTCTCATAGGCGCTGACAAGCTGATCCCATTCCGGTTCGATTGAAAGCGGAGCCAATTTTCCAATCTCTCGGTACAGATCGAGGAACGGTTCGATGTCGTCCTCGAACTGCAGGCTCGGTTGGGTGAGCAGTTCGGCATGCAGTTGAATCTCACCGCAGAACCGCTCGGCGCTTCCGGCGTCGCTGCCAGCGCAGCCGACGAGCGTGACCGCGATCGGAAGCAGAATCAACGAGGCGCGCACAGTCGGCATTGTTGCAGATCGTTGGCATGAAACCACGGCGACCAGACACGGCGCCTGACATGCAGGCGCGCCGACTGTGACACCGGATCGCTAGTATTGATTACATCGACGTGCGCTTGCGGGCGTCGACCGTTGTCGGGCCGGTCAGCCCCTCCTCGTAGCCAGTTGCGGCTCTGCCGCGTTACCGAGGAGGCGACATGTTCGCGTCGATTTCATCAGCAGTGCTGATTGGGGCACAGGGCTATCCCGTACGAGTCGAAGCTCACGTGGGTAAAGGTCTGCCCGGCTTCAGTATCGGTGGTCTGCCCGACGAGTCCGTGCGCGAGGCGCGTGACCGAACTCGCGCCGCGATCTTGAGCACTGGGCTGCAGTTCCCGACGATCAAGGTCACATTGAACCTTGCACCTTCTGATCAGCCGAAGTCAGGGTCAGCGATGGATCTCGCCATCGCCATCGGGATTCTGGCAGCGAGCGGCGCCGTGCCACCCGAGTCGGTCGAGAGGCTGTCATTCATTGGAGAACTCGGTCTCGACGGTTCGCTCCGGCCAGTCCCCGGGGTCGCCCCAATGGTCGGAGCGCTCGGCGAGAACGACGTCGTCGTGCCGATTGGCAGCGCCATTGAAGCGCGCGTGGCCGCACTCGGAACGGTCCGTCTGATCGACAGCCTCGGTGAACTCGTCGCCGTGCTGAACGGTGTTATCCCGTGGCCCGACCACGAGGCGCCCGAGCCGCCCGTCGAGGTCGTGTTCATTCCCGACCTCGCCGATGTGCAGGGTCAGCCACACGCGCGTACAGCGCTCGAAATCGCCGCAGCGGGTGGCCATCATCTGCTGATGGTTGGCCCACCGGGCGCAGGTAAGACGATGCTGGCGTCTCGCCTCGCGGGGTTGTTGCCGCTCCTCGATCGCGAGCGCGCCCTCGAGGCCACGATGGTCAACTCGGCAGCCGGCGTGCAACTCCCGGCCGGTGGGCTGATCACGCGTCCGCCGTTCAGAGCTCCGCACCACACCACATCGGGGGTAGCGCTCGTCGGTGGCGGGTCGAGCACTGTGCGACCGGGCGAGGTGTCAATGGCACATTGTGGCGTCCTCTTTATGGATGAGATTGCCGAGTTCGCGCCCAAAGTCCTCGACAACATGCGGCAGCCGTTGGAAGATCGCTACATCACGGTGTCTCGGGCGCGAATTCATGTTCGGCTCCCGGCCGACTTCCTCCTTGTCGCAGCGATGAACCCGTGCCCATGTGGGGGAGGGGCTCCAGGGGCGTGCCAGTGCAGCGATGTGCACCTGCAGCGCTACGTCCGCAGGTTGTCCGGGCCCCTGCTCGACCGTTTCGACCTGCGCGTCAACGTCCACCGTCCCGGGGTCGAGGAGTTACTGAGCCATGAGCCCGGCGAATCGAGCGCAGTGGTGGCTCGGCGCGTCGCAGAGGCTCGCAAGTTGGCCGAGGAACGGCAGGGTTGCCTCAACAGCCGATTGTCGGGCAGTCGGCTCGACGAGTTCGCGCCGATCGATGATGCAGGGCGGGCCGTGCTCCGGCACGAACTCGAACACGATCGCCTCAGTGCGCGCGGGTACCACCGGATCAGACGGGTCGCGCGGTCGATCGTCGATCTCCGGTCTTCTGCGCAACTACAGATCGACGAAGAGGCAATTCAGGTCGCGCTCGGGCTCCGAGCCTCGCTGGATACCACGATGCGCATCGGACGAGTTGCATGAGCGCCGACGGCCACCTCGCTGCGCTCGCCGGGCTGCAGCTGATGAACCCGAATCGGCTGCGGCACGTTCTCCATGACCGCAGCCCGGCTGAGGCGTTCGACATGGCGACTGGTGCCGCGGCTCCGTCCCCGGTGCTGGCAACGATTTTTCGAAAGAACGAAGGGCTCGCAAGGCTCTGGCGTCAGCAGCGCGCTGAGCGGCCGCCAGAATCATGGGCGGCGATCTGTGCTGCGGCCGGTGTGCAGGTCATCGGCGAATCGGACCCGAGCTATCCGGCGCAATTGCGGGGTGATCCTGGCGCACCTGCGGTGTTGTTCGTGCGTGGTGATTTATCCGTGCTCGATTCGCGGCGGGTCGGGATCATTGGCACACGCAACGCAACACAGCAGGGTCGTGCGACTGCAGCTCGGTTCGGTGCTGAACTGGCTGGCGCCGGAATCGTCGTCGTGTCGGGGTTGGCGCGCGGCATCGATGCTGCCGCTCACCGTGGGGCACTGCATGCTCCCGGCGGCCGACCCGTTGGCATCGTCGGGAATGGGCTGGACATCCCGTATCCAAAGCAGAACACGGACATCTGGAACGAGGTGGCTGAACGCGGTGTGCTGATCTCGGAGTGGCCTCCGGGCACCCGTCCCGACGCGTTCCGATTCCCGTTGCGCAATCGGATCCTCGCTGCGCTTTGTGAAGTGTTAGTGGTGGTGGAGAGTCGGGAGAAGGGCGGGTCCCTGATCACCGTGCACGAGGCGATCAACCGATCGGTCGTTCTGATGGCGGTTCCCGGTGCGGTCAACAGCCGGGCGTCGGCCGGAACCAACGCGCTGATCTCCGACGGCGTGCAATCGGCGCTCGAGACGGCGGACATTCTGATGGCCCTCGGGCTCGACGGCCGTCGAGCAGGACGGCAGCGGTTCGACGCTCGTCCGCAGCCAAGCGGGTCCCAGACAGACATCGTTGTGGCGTGCCGCGACGAACCGCGGACTCTCGACAGTTTGCTGCTCACCACTGGTCTCGCAATCGGTGAGTTGGCGCTGGCGTTGGCGCGGCTCGAACGGGACGGATGGCTCATCGAGAATGGTGGCTGGTTTGAAGTCGTCGATGAATGGGCTGACCTCACATGACGAGGTCTTTTCGAGCTGCGACGCGCCATGGGCAGACCATCCTAAATTTGGTTGCCGAGGGGCAATACCATTCCGGCCGTGGACTCCTGGCGTATCGACGACTTTGCTGTGTCGCTGACGTCGTTGTCGGACAACACGGTCGTGTCCTACACATCAGACCTGCGTCTCTTCTGCGAATGGTGCAGCAGAAGTGACCTTGTTGATCCGGGTCGAGTCACTCGTGCAACTATTCGGCGATATCTCGCTCATCTCACGACGCGACAGTTTGCCCGCCGAACTATTGCGCGGAAGGTCGCTGCGATTCGTCGCTACTTTAAGTGGTCGGTGGCGAACGGTCTCGCAACAGTCGACCCGACGAGCGGCGTCTCCGTGCCAGCCGGCAACGGCCGCTTGCCTCGTGTGCTCGACAGCCGAGAAATCTCTGGCCTGCTCGACGGAGCGGTCAGTGACGACGAGCCCGAATGGCGCCGTACTCGTGACGACGCCGTGCTCGAAGTGCTGTACGGATCTGGGCTGCGCGTCAGCGAATTGTGTGGAATGGACATCTCCTCGTTGGCCTTGGCCGTCGGCGCCGCAACCGTCTGGGGTAAGGGCAGCAAGGAACGCAGAGTCCCACTCAGTGAGCCAGCGGTGCGTGCGCTGCGCCGCTGGCTTGAGGCCAGGGCAGACGTCGTCACGCCAGATCAGGGCGACGCCTTGTTCGGCAACGAACGCGGAAAACGATTGGCGCCGCGTGATGTCAGACGGATCATCGACCGACGTTCACCTACTCCAACGCATCCGCATGCCTTGCGTCACAGCTTCGCGACGCATCTCCTTGATGGAGGCGCTGATCTTCGAGCCGTGCAAGAGTTGCTTGGCCATGCAGACGTGGCAACCACTCAGCGTTACACTCACGTCAGTCGAGAACGACTCTCGGCCGCCTACCGCGAGGCCCACCCCAGAGCATGAGCATTGTCCCCGAAGACGCAGACCTCCAGATGCAGTGGGCGCGCTGGGTCAACCGGCGAAACCTCGCAGCGCGCGATCATCTGATTGTTCGCTACTCGCCGCTGGTCAAGTTTGTTGCGGGTCGTGTGGGCGCTGGTCTGCCAAGCAGTGTCGACTCGGGCGATCTCATTAGCTCTGGCATGTTCGGCCTCATCGACGCGATTGAGCGCTTCGATACCAATTTTGGCGTCAAGTTTGAGACGTTTGCGGTGCCGCGAATTCGTGGCGCGATCTACGACGGTTTGCGACAACTCGACTGGGTTCCCCGCTCAGTCCGCAGCCGAGCCCGCAACGTTGAGAAAGCCATCTCTGAACTCGAACACAAACTGGGTCGGGGTCCGACCGACGAAGAGCTTTCCGAGCATCTGCGCATCACCCCCGAAGATCTGACCAAATGGCTGTCGGCCATCGCCAGGACGACGATCGGTCCGCTTGACCGCGCGATTGCGGGAGGCGCCGAACCGTCGGCTCCCGATGATGCCGTGTCCGGCTCGCCATTGGCAGTTGTCGAAGAACGTGAGTTGAGCCTGATCATGCGCGACGAGATCAAGAAGCTTCCCGAACGCGAGAAGTTGGTCCTGTCGCTGTACTACGACGAAGGCCTCACACTCGCTGAAATCGGCGAAGTACTCGGCGTCACCGAGAGCCGCGTCTCGCAGATCCACACCAAATCAGTGCTGCATCTTCGGTCGCGCATGTCGGCCGCCGGTCTCACCTGATTCGAACCTCTCGGGCCGTGCGGCCCCTCTCGACGCTCCGGCGTCCATCGGAATCCGACTGTCGAGAGGAATCATCATGCGACAACGCGTCGTCTGTGTCACCACGATTGCTCTGGTCTGGCTGATGCTGGTCCAGCCCATGTCTGCAATGGCGTCGCCATGCTGGCGCCCCCCTGTCAGCGGAACGGTTGTCGATCCGTTTCGTGCGCCGACCTGTTGGTACTGCGTGGGCCACCGGGGGATCGAGTATGGGGTTACTCCATCGACGGCGGTACGCGCTGTCGCCGCCGGCACCGTCACCTACAGCGGAACCATTACTGGCGTCATGTACGTCGTGGTCCAACATGCCAACGGGTGGAAAATCACCTACGGCAAGCTGACGTCGTCCGATCTGCAGCGTGGCGACCGGGTGACGGCCCGATCGCAGATCGGCCGTGCGACAGACCGGATGTACTTCGGCCTGCGGATCGGCGGTGAATATCGAGATCCAACGCCCTACCTCGGGCGCGCTGTTGGCTCCCCCCGTCTCGTACCCGTCGACGGCTCCCCACAACGGTCGGCGCCACCACCAGTCTGGCGCTGCCGCCCCTCGGCTTGAACTCGGCTTGAACTCGGCTTGAACTCGGCCGCGACACTGGGCAAGCGTGCGTTGAGATGCGCTCGGGCGCAGCTATCATTGTCTCGGTCGATTCATCCGAATCGACAACCAATCACTGTCTCGACGGTCAAGTAAGCGGTCGCCCGACCAAAAAACGGGCGCCGGCCGACGGGATTAACCGCACAAGGAGCAACTCATGGCTGTTATCAGCATGCGTCAGATGTTGGAAGCCGGAGCACACTTCGGCCACCAGACCCGCCGTTGGAACCCGAAAATGAAGCGTTTCATTTTCGGTGAGCGCGCTGGCATCTACATCATCGACCTCGAGCAGACGCTCGGTCGAGTCGAGACGGCCTACGGGTACGTCCGTGATCTCGTCGCCGGTGGCGGCAACATCTTGTTCGTCGGCACCAAGAAGCAGGCCCAGGACCCGATCAAGAGCTACGCCGACAAGTGCGGCATGCCGTACGTGAACGAGCGTTGGCTCGGTGGCATGCTCACCAACTTCGAGACGATGAGCAAGCGCGTCAACAAGATGCTCGAATACGAGCGCATGCAGGCGTCGGGCGAGTTCGAAGTCATGATTAAGAAAGAAGCACTTCTCCTGGAGCGCGAGATGATCAAGTTGCAGCGCAACCTCGGTGGTATGCGCAGCTTGAAGAAGGCGCCCGACGCGATCTTCGTGCTCGATACGAACAAAGAGCACATTGCCGTCACCGAAGCTCGCAAGCTCGGTATCCCGGTCGTCGCTGTCGTTGACACCAATGTCAACCCGGAAGTCATCACCTACCCGATCCCAGGCAATGACGACGCGATCCGTTCGAACAGCCTCTTTGCTCGCGTCATCGCTGACGCCGTTGCCGAAGGCCGCTTTATTGCGAACAAGCGCAACCCCGCACCCACACCGGTTGTCGAGAAGACCCCCGAAGAAGTCGCCGCTTTCGAAGCAGCGCAGGCAGACGCTCGTAACGCCGCTGCTGCCCAGCAGGCGGCACGCGATGCCAAGCTCTCTGCTGCCAAGGACGCGCCGGCTGCTGCCGCCCCCGCCGCAGCTGCACCTGTAGAGGAAGCCGCTGCCGAAGCTGAGACCGCGCCTGTGGAAGCCCCGGCAACTGCTGAAGCTGAGACCGCGCCTGTGGAAGCCCCGGCAGCTGTCGAGGCTGAGACCGCGCCTGTGGAAGCCCCGGCAGCTGCCGAGGCCGAGACTCCCGCCGAGACCACGGAAGGCTGACCACAGATGGAATTCACCGCACAAGACGTGAAGGCGCTCCGCGTAGCGTCCGGCGCCGGCATGATGGACTGCAAGAAGGCATTGCAAGAGAACGATGGCGACATGGAGGCCTCCCAAAAATGGCTCCGTGAAAAGGGCCTGGCCGCCAGCGCCAAGCGCGAAGACCGCGACGCCATTCAGGGCGTGGTCAGCATGGCGATCAGCGGCAACGTTGGCGCCATCGTTGAGCTCAAGTGCGAGACCGACTTCAGCGCCGGTTCTGACCTGTTCAAGGCTGAGGCCGACGCACTTGTTGCACTCGTGACTGCGAAGGGCGTCGATGCGATCTCCGAGCGTCAGACCAATCTTGAGGAACTCAAGGTCACGCTGAAGGAAAACATCAGCATCGGCCAAGTCGCCCGCATCGAAGCCGCCGAGGGAAACATCCTCGATAGCTACCAGCACATTCAGGGCGGACGCGGTGTCAACGGTGTCCTCGTTGAGATCGCCAATGGCACGCAGGCCCTCGCTCACGACGTTGCAGTCCACGTGGCATTCGCTCGTCCGAAGTACCTCAACCGCGACGACGTCCCTGCCGAGGTCGTTGCAGCCGAGCGCGAGACGCTCACCATGATCACCCGCAACGAAGGCAAGCCTGAGGCTGCACTTGAGAAAATCGTCGAAGGTCGGATCGGCGGCTTCTTCAAAGACGTCGCACTCCTCGATCAGCCGTACGCAAAAGACGACAAGCAGTCGGTCAGCCAGTTCATCGGCTCCGCCTCCATCATCGCCTTCGCTCAAGTCGAAATCGGCTGATTCGGTCCAAATCGCTCGATCCCTGCGTTACGCCTCACCACTCGTTGGCAAGGGCCAACTCGGGTTCATCGTGCCTTGGCCTCGAACGATCTGATCCCGAATCATCGTGCCTTGGCCTCGAACGATCTGATCCCGAATCAGCGAGCCGAGTTCTGGATCGCCACTCGATTCGGAATGAATACCTGAATTATTGAACAGCCCCGCTGCGCGTCAAGTACGTTCGGCGGGGCTGTTTCGCGCCCGACCCAACTGCTTTCGGAGACACTGAATGACGCAACGAGAACAACGTCCGAGCTTCAAACGAATCGTGTTCAAGCCATCAGGTGAGGCATTGGCGGGCGAGTCTGGCGTGGGGCTCGACGGCGCCACGCTCCAGTCGACTGCAGCGGAGATTATCGATCTGCGCCAAAACCTCGGTGTGGACGTTGCTGTCGTCGTCGGCGGGGGCAACTTCTGGCGGGGACGAACGGGTTCGCTGACTGGAATGGATCCGACACAGAGCGACCACATCGGGATGCTCGGCACGGTGATGAACGCACTCGCACTGCAGGATGCGCTCGAGCGTCAGGGGCAGGAAACGCGAGTGCAGTCGGCTATCGAGATGCCGCGAATCGCCGAGGCCTACATCCGGCGTCGCGCTGTCCGCCACCTCGAAAAGGGCCGCGTCGTCATCTTTGCTGCTGGCACCGGCAACCCGTTCTTTACCACCGACACAGCTGCCGCGCTCCGCGCCGCCGAAATCGAAGCCGAAGTGGTGATCAAGGGAACACACTCGGGCGTCGACGGGGTCTACAGCGCTGACCCGCGCACGAACCCTGATGCAATCAAGTACGACTCGGTGAGCTACATGGAAGTGATGACGAAAGACCTCAAGGTCATGGACTCAACGGCCATTGCGTTCTGCCGTGACAACGACATCCCCATCGTGGTGTTCGACATGTCGAAACCCGGTTCGTTGCGGAGCATCGTGCAGGGCGGCAGCGAAGGAACGCTCGTTCACGCATGATGCGCTGCCTGACTCGCCTGTCCTGGGTACGATGGTTATCGTGATTGACGACACGATGCTCGAAGCCATGGACAAGATGGACAAGGCTGTCGAACACACCCAGTCCCAGTTCGGCACGGTGCGGACCGGTCGGGCGAGCCCGGCACTCGTCGAGCGCATCACCGTCCAGTACTACGGCGCACCTGTGCCGATCCAGCAGCTCGCGTCGATTTCGGTGCCTGAGGCACGGCAGCTACTGATCAAGCCGCACGACCGTTCATCCCTCGAGGCGATCGAGAAGGCAATTCGCGAGAGTGACCTCGGTGTCAATCCGAACAACGACGGCATCGCGATTCGCCTCTCGCTCCCGCAGCTCACCGAGGAGCGCCGCAAGGAGTACGTGAAGGTGGCCAAGAACATGGCCGAAGAAGGCCGGATTACGCTGCGCAATATTCGCCGCGACGCCCGCAAGGACATGGAAGCCGAACAGAAAGAGGGCGATGTCTCCGAAGACGAGCTCACCCGCGCCGAAAAAGAGCTCGACAAGGTCACGAGCGAACATGTTGAGGCAATCGACGCTGCGTTCGGCCGCAAAGAGCACGAACTGATCGAAGTCTGAGAAGCTGAGGGAAACACGATGACTGACGACATTTGGCGAGCTGACGAAGAAGGACCGGCTGATCGGCGACGCCCGGGCCGACTCGAAGCCGAGATGGACGCGTTCGACGAAATAGAGTTCGGAGGACCGCTTTTCGGCGACACCTCTGAGACTTCCGTCGTTGCCGCGCAGTCTGCCCCAGAACGGCCGACCGAGCCAGAGTCGGCCGCTGAGCCGATCGAAGTGGACGCCAGCACCGGTGATTGGCCTGAGTCTGAGTCTGGTGGTTCTGGCCGCCTACAGATGGACGACCCGTCGGGTTCGATGCCGCACTGGACCGAAGATGCCACAGGTGAGGTGCCTGTTATCGGGCGCCCCAAACCGCCGGCCGACCCGACTGACGACCTTGATGTCTGGTCGACATTCACCACCGACACACCGGTGTGGAAGGAAGGTGACTCTGTCGACAAGCCCTCGGGCAGAGTCCCCGCAGCGTCGCCAATTGACCCGACCGGAGAGATCTCCTGGGAAGACGCGCCGATCGCAGAGCCGGCAGGAGCCGCCTTCGATCAGGAAACAACCGAACTCCACGACGTTGTGCCAGCAGCTGCCGCCGCGGCGGCTTTGCCGCGCGAGCCGGCGCGCATCACCATTGGCACCGACCCGTCAGGCATGCCCCGGCGGCCGCTGCCGCAGCGTCGCGGCGGATCGCCGCAACGTCCGCCCGCAACGGGGAACCGTTCGCCCGGAGGTGGCAAGCGCAACCTGCCGGTCGCAATGGCTACAGGCCTTCTGCTTTCTGCAGTATTCCTTGCTGCTTCGATGTGGCGTCCGGCCGCTGCAATCGCCTTCGTCACGGTTGCTCTCGGGCTTGCCGCGATTGAGTATTTTTCGAAGGTCACAGAGAAGGGCTACCGCCCTGCAGTGGCCGCCGGCGTGGCTGCATGCGTTGCGTGTCCGCTGGTTGCCTACTGGGTCGGCGAACGTTTCATCCCGTTGGTGCTGGTGTTTGCATTCCTCGCTGGTTCGCTCGGCTTCATCGGCTCGGATTCCATCGAAGTGGGCCCAATGCCGAACATGGCAATCACCATGCTCGGCGTGGTGTGGATCGGCCTCATGGGCTCGTTCGCCGCGCTGATCATCCGCTATTCGAACTTCTTTGGTGATCTGACTATCGGTACCGACACGATCGTGCTGTTGGCTGTTGGCGTCGTTGCCAACGATGTCGGTGCGTACTTCGTCGGGAGCGCTTTCGGGCGAACACCGCTTCGTTCTTGGATCAGCCCGAACAAGTCGGTCGAGGGTTTCCTCGGCGGCACGATCCTGACGCTGGTGGTGATGCTGATGGTCGGTCTCCGCGACCTCAGCGACACCTGGTCCGACACGAGCCATCTGCTGATGCTCGGCATCGTCATTGCTATCTTTGCGCCACTTGGTGACCTCACTGAGTCGATGTTCAAGCGGAACCTCGACGTCAAAGATTTCGGTTCGCTCATCAAGGGCCACGGTGGCGTGCTCGACCGGTTTGACGGATTCCTCTTCGCGCTCCCTGCGGTCTATTACTTGATGCTCGTCGTCGAACCGTGGACCAAGTTCAGCGTCTAATCAGATGACGCAACGGCCGGTTCGCGTTGCCATCGCCGGCTCAACCGGCTCGATCGGCACCCAGACACTCGAGGTCATTCGCGCCGAAAACAAGCGTCAGCCCGGCTCATATGTGGTGAGTGGAATCAGCGTCGGCCGTTCAGGCGACGCTGCGCTGGCCCAAGCAGCAGAGTTCGATATCCCGTTGATCGTGGTCGACGACAAAGTTGCTCGTTCCGAGGTCGCTGCGACCGGGAGAGTGCGCGTCGACGCTGACCCCACTGCGCTGATTGACGATGCCGATGTCGTGATCAATGGCGTTGTTGGCTTTGCCGGTCTCCTCATCACCACCGAGACGTTGCGCTCGGGTAAACGACTTGGCCTGGCGAATAAAGAGAGCCTCATTGCTGCTGGCCCGGTCGTGCAGCCGCTGCGTTCAACTCCGGGGGCCGAGATCGTCCCCGTCGATTCAGAACACTGCGCGCTGCATCAGTGCCTACGGTCGTCGTTCGATGCCGGCCGCGAGGTCGCCAGATTGCTCCTGACAGCAAGCGGTGGGCCGTTCCGGGGGCGAAGCGGGGCCGATCTTGCCGAGGTGACGGTCGAGAATGCACTGCAGCATCCGACGTGGAGGATGGGTCCGAAAATCACCATTGATTCGAGCACGTTGATGAACAAGGGCCTCGAAGTGATCGAAGCCCACGAGCTGTATGGCACTCCGTACGACCAGATCGACGTTGTCGTGCATCCGCAGTCGGTCATCCATTCGATGGTCGAATACACCGACGGATCGACCATTGCCCAGCTGTCGATGCCGACGATGAAGCTACCGATCGGCTACGCGCTCGGGTACCCCAATCGCCTCGCCACGCCGTTCGGAACGATCGACTGGGCCAGTCTCGGCTCACTCGACTTCGAAGCGCCAGATCGGGCGACGTTCCGCTGCCTCGACCTGGCCTACGCAGCGGGCCGTTGTGGCGGGACCGCTCCGGCATGGCTGAGTGCAGCCAACGAAGTAGCGGTGGAAGCTTTTCTTTTAGGAAATTTGCGCTGGAATCAGATAGCCGAAGTGTGCGAAGCAGTGTTGGAGCGACATGATGGTGGTATCCCCCACACCGTCGAAGATGTCATTGCAGCGGATCAAGATGCTCGACGGATCGCCGAAGAGGTAGTACAACGATGACTGATCAACTCACACCACCAACCGAAGACGACGCACCAGGTCGATCGAAGTTCACCAGCGAGATCATGGCTGGTGGAGCTGTCACCGAGAACCTCGAGGCCGACGAGCTCGCCGGAGGCGTGCAGGGCGCACTGTCGATGCTTGCCGTTTTTGGCCTGTTTGCCTGGCTCGGTTTTGCGAACTTCTGGATCTTCGTCTTTGTCGTCGGCGTTGTCATCTCGATCTTCCTCCACGAACTCGGTCACTACCTCACGGCCAAGTGGACCGGCATGAAGGTCACTCAGTTCTTCCTTTTCTTTGGGCCACGCCTCTGGAGCTTCCGTCGCGGCGAGACCGAATACGGCGTCAGGGCCCTGCCGCTTGGTGCGTTTGTTCGGATCATCGGCATGAACCGGATGGACGAAGTCGATCTCGGTGACGAAGCTCGGGCGTACCGTCAGAAGAGCTTTCCGCGCCGCCTCCTCGTCATCTCGGCTGGCTCGCTCATGCACATGCTGATCGCCGTCACGCTGCTCTTTGGCGTCTACGCCATTGCTGGCGAAGACACGGTTCGTGATGGTGTCGAAGTCCAAACACTCGTCGACGGTGGCGCGGCGCAATCTGCAGGCGTGCTTGCCGGCGACATCGTTCGATCGGTCGACGGCGAGTCGTTCACAGGTGCCAATCAATTTGGCGAGCTGATCCGCGCGAACGATCCTGGGGACGCGATCACTCTCACTGTGCTTCGGAACGGCGTCGAGGAGTCGATTTCGGTCACGCTCGGCTCGAACGACACCGGCGGGGCTCTCATTGGCGTGTCGAGCTCGAGCATCTTCGAGACAATCGACCACAGCCTCCCCGCCGCTGCCGGCAATGCAGTTGCCGACATCGTGCCGTTCTCGTGGGAGTCTGCCAAAGGGGTCGTGAAGGTCCTCAACCCGGTGAACATCATCACGCACCTCACCGGATCCAACGACGACCAGACGAGTCGACCCACCACGTTGGTCGGTGTTGCTGCAATATCTGACGACGTCGGCGAGAGCTCTGGTTGGGCCGGCATGCTGTTGTTGCTCGCAGTCCTCAACGTCTTCGTCGGTGTGTTCAACATGTTCCCGCTGCTGCCACTCGATGGCGGCCATGCAGCGATTGCTCTGTACGAGCGTGTGCGTGAAGGCGTACGCGGTGGCAAACAGCGGTACTTCGCCGACGTCGAACGACTCATGCCCTTCGCCATGGGGGTGGTGACGGTGTTGGCCATGCTGATGTTCGCTGGCCTGTACCTGGATATCACCAAGCCGCTCTGACCGTGCCTCCCGTGTCTTGTTTGCTGGGGTCGTTCGGCGGCGGGTTGAGTGCACGGCTGGCTGAGGTGCGGGTGTTTGAGTACTCGGGTCTTGCTTGATTGCTGGCTCGTCACCTCGTGGGTGCCGAGAGCGGCGTAGCTTGTTGCCATGCAGGTCGTGAGTTCGGTTCCTCGGAAGGTCACTCGTCAGATCTCGGTGGGCGATGTCAAGGTCGGTGGAGATGCACCGATCTCGATTCAGTCGATGACGATCACGAAGACTGCTGACGTCGAAGGCACGCTCCAGCAGATCTATGCGCTTGCTGCTGCGGGTGCTGACATCGTGCGTTGTACGTGCAACGAGATCGAAGCAGCCGAGGGGCTCGCTCAGATCGTGCCCCGATCACCGGTGCCGATCATTGCCGACATCCACCACCAGTACAAGATGGCGATGGCAGCGATGGAAGCAGGTGTCCACGGCCTGCGCCTCAACCCGGGCAACATCCGTAAGCCGGAGCACATCAAGGCTGTCGCTGCTGAGGCCAAAGACCGACAGATCCCGATTCGTATCGGTGTCAACGCTGGTTCGCTCGATCCGAAGCTCTACGAGAAGTACGGCGGCGCAACGCCCGAAGCGATGGTCGAATCTGCCCTGACCGAGATGGCCTACTTCGAAGAGGTCGGCTTTGACCTCATTAAGATCTCGGTGAAGGCATCGAGCGTCCCGCTGATGGTCGACGCATATCGGGCGCTCAGCGAAGTGACCGATCATCCGCTGCACCTCGGCGTCACCGAAGCTGGCCCCCCGCCAGCCGGGTTGCTCAAGGCAACCGCCGGTATCGCCACGCTGCTCTTGGAGGGCATCGGCGACACGATCCGCTACTCGCTCACGGCCGATCCGGTCGAAGAGGCAAAGGCTGGTCGCCAACTCCTCGAAGCACTCGGTCTGCGTGAGCGCAAGAACATCGACCTCATTGCCTGTCCGTCATGCGGGCGAGCAGAGGTTGACGTCATCAAAGTAGCCAACGAGGCCATGCAGGCCTTTGGTGACCGTCAGCTGCCACTCCAGATCGCTGTGATGGGCTGTGTGGTCAATGGGCCCGGCGAAGCACGCGACGCCGACATCGGCATTGCTGCAGGGAACAAGCGCGGCCACCTCTTCATCAAGGGGCAGAACGTCGCAGTCGTGCCGGAAGACGAAATGGTCGAACAGCTCGTCGAGTGGGCTGAGTTCATCCACGAGCACGGCGTCGACGCAGCGCTTGCTCGTGCCGACTTGAAAAAGGCAGCACGTGAGGCGGAGAAGGATCGCGCCAAGTTGCTCGAAGAGCAGGGCGACGATGCCAACAATGCCAACGAGAAGATCGTCCAGATCCGCAAGAAGTAGCCGGGTGTTTCCATCCGGAACGGCAGCACGCAAATACCGGCGGTTTGTGATCGGGTTTATAACGGCGTGACGACGTAGGTATGACTGTCGGCGAAGACCGGTGTGCCCGGGGAGAGATAGAGCGTGGTGCCGTCGAGCGCTATTGCGAGCTCGTGGCCAGCAGCGGTATGGCTGTCGCCGGGGGCCAGGTGAATGAGCTGTACGCCGGCCTCGGGTAGGGGGTACCGACCATCGGTGACCTTCATGATCGGCTCGCGTAGCGGAGCGAGATCGACCACTTCGAGCAACAGATCGACGTTGACCTCTTTGACCGTCAACCCGCCGCGGACGACGTTGTCGCTGGCATTCATCAGCTCAATACCCGAACCGCGTAGGTACGCATGCAGGTTCCCGGCAGTGAGGTGGAGGGCTTGGCCAGGCTGCAACGTCACATAGTTGAGCAGCAGGGTCGCGGCGACGCTTGGATCGTTGTGGCCGTATTTCTCGCCCAGGGTCCAGGCCCATCGCGCCTGACGGTCCTCAACCGATTCGAGGCCGGTGATCGTAGCGGTCGCGTCGAAGGCACCTCGATACAGATCTGCGAGCGAATCTTCGCCGTGCTCTTGGACAAAATCGGCGAACTGATCAGCACCGAGACGTCGGAGGTAGTCAATGGTGGAGCCGTAGGGGCGGAATCCGCACAGCGCCTCAAACTCGGTCAGCGCGACCAGGAGTTCGGGCTTGGCTTGATCGTCGTCGAAGACGCCGCGGGCATGGCCCTCAATAGCCTGCTCGGTCGTCGGGTGGGCCTGCAGTGATAATGGCTCGCGGGCTGACAACACCTTGAGGAGGTAGGGCAGTTTGCCGGTGAGGTCAGACAGTGGGCTGCCGTCTTCGAGCAGCGTGGGGCCATTTGGGTGGGTCCCAAGCCACAACTCAGCCCAGGGCTGGCCGCGGCCAGCAACGCCCAGCAACTTCGGGATGAAGTCTGGGTCACCCCATGCATAGTGCTGGATGGCCCCCTCGACCACGCGTACCGGCATCGTCAGTTCAATCCCAACTCGGCGACGCGTTCGAGCACTCGGCAGCGCTCGTCGCCGATGGTGGTCGTGTCGCCGTGGCCGGTGTGGACGATCGTGTGGTCAGGAAGCGAGAGCAGAACGTCTCGAATCGACGCCAATATCGTCGGCTCGTCGGAGTACACGCGGCCGGTGGCGCCTGGCCCACCACAGAACAGCGTGTCACCGCTCATGACGGCGCCAGTGGCGACGTCGTGGAAGCAGCAGCAGCCGGGCGAGTGGCCAGGCGTGTGCAGGATGGCGAGTTCGTGACCAGCGACATGCAGTGCGCGGCCAGGCTCGATGGGAGCATCAAAGTCGTGTTCGGGGTAAACGACGTCCCAGAGAAAGCGGTCGAACTCATGGAGCATGATCGGCGCATCGACGGCGTCCCGCAGTGCGACGGCGGCGTTGATGTGATCGTTGTGGCCGTGTGTCAACACGATGCCCTTGACGTTGCGACCGTTCACCGCATCGATGATGGGCTGATGGTCGTGGGCGGCGTCGAAGATCAACACTTCCTTGTCGTCGCCGACGAGCCAGATGTTGTTCTCGACTTCCCACTCGCCGCCGCCAAGCGCGAAGACGCCTTCGGTTGTCACCAGCTCGATGCTCATTGGCTGTCGATCATCACGACCGAGCGCAGTACTTCGCCGCGTTCCATTTTGTGGAAGGCCTCTTCGACGTCGCCAAGGCCAATCTTTTCTGACACGAAGCCATCGAGGTCGAGCCGACCCTGCAGGTAGAGGTCGATGAGCATCGGGAAGTCGCGCTCGGGAAGGCAGTCGCCGTACCACGAGGACTTGAGCGAGCCGCCGCGTCCGAAGATCTCGATGAACGGGAGTTCGATAGTCATCTCTGGGTTCGGCACGCCAACGAGCACGACCGTGCCGGCGAGGTCCCGTGCCTCGAAGCACTGCTTGTAGACCTCTGGGTGACCGATTGCTTCGATGCACACGTCGGCACCGTTACCGCCGGTGACCGACTGGATGTACTCGACCGGGTCGGTGTTCTTCGAGTTGCACACGTGGGTGGCACCGAAGCCCTTCGCCCACTCGAGCTTGGTGTCGTCAATGTCGACGGCGATGATCGTCGACGCGCCAGCGAGCTGTGCGCCAGCGATTGCGGCGTCGCCGACACCGCCGCAACCGAACACGGCCACGCTCTGGCCACGAGTGACCTGGCCGGTGTTGATGGCTGCACCGAGGCCCGCCATGATGCCGCAGCCGAGCAGGCCAGCAGCCTCCGGGGGAGCGGCGGGGTTGACCTTGGTGCACTGCAGTGAGTGGACAAGCGTCTTCTCGCAGAATGCGCCGATGCCGAGCGCGGGCGAGAGTTCGGTGCCATCGGTCAGTGTCATCTTTTGCGCGGCATTGTGGGTGTCGAAGCAGTACTGCGCTTGGCCGCGCTTGCACGCTCGGCAGTTGCCGCATACGGCGCGCCAGTTGAGGATCACGTAGTCGCCTGGGACGACGTTCGTCACGCCTTCACCGACCGATTCGACCAGTCCTGCGGCCTCGTGGCCGAGGAGAAACGGGAACTCGTCGTTGATGCCACCTTCGCGATAGTGCAGGTCGGTGTGGCAGACGCCGCATGCCTGAATGGCAACGACGGCCTCTCCCGGGCCGGGGTCGGGGATGACGATGGTCTCCATCGAGACTGGCTCGCCCTTGGCCCTTGCAATGATTCCGCGTACTTCCTGGCTCATCTCGCAGAACGTATCGCACCCGCAGTCATCGAACACGCACGTTGGCATCGCATACATGGAGCCTCTGGTCGAGTTCGCTGGCACAGGTAAACGTTTCCTGATGCTTCGGTGCAGTCGAGGACGCCCGGCGGTGTCGATCAGCTCCGATCGGGCGTTGTCGTGGGAGATGACCTCGTGCCTGACCAATGAGTCGAGTTGGTGGGGGCGCTTCTCTCTGCCGGATGCGTATCTTTTCTCAGAAACCGCCGTTTTCGTGAGGTAGCTACGCACGGGGTGCGCATCTACCTCACGCCTTTGCTGGCAACGACCAAGGACTAGAAGGACTAGAAGAGGCGAAGGTCAACGGGCTTCATGCCGCGGAGTTCGTCATAGTCGACTTCGACCCACGTGAACCCGCGTGACTCGGCAAGAACCTTCGCTTGCGGCTTGATGACTTGCGCAACGAACACGCCGCGGATCGCCCCGAGCGACGAGTCGAGCTTGAGGCGTTCGATGTAACGCGTGAGCTGCTCGACGCCGTCGATCTCCCCACGGCGCTTCACCTCGATGGCAACGACCTGGTCCGATTCGTCGCGGCACACGAGGTCGATCGGCCCGATTGCGGTGGGGTACTCGCGGCGCACCAGCTTGAGACCGTCCTCGATGGCATCGGGTGAGGCTGCGAGTAATTCCTGGAGATGGGCCTCAACGCCGTCCTTCTGGAGGCCAGGGTCGGTGCCGAGTTCGGCCTCGACGTCGCTCATCACTTCGTGGAGTGTGATCGTCAACGTCTCCTTTTTCGGATTGGTGACGATCCACCGATGCACGCCACCGTCGGCAGTGTCATCTTTTTCTTCGACGATGGTGTTGGGGGCGTTCATCCAGTTGAGCGGCTTGTAGGCACCGCCATCGGCATGAATGGCTACGCAGCCATCAGCTTTCACCATGATCAGACGGTTGGCCTCAGGTAAATGGGCGGCGAGCTTGCCAGCGTAGTCGACCGAACAGCGAGCAATGAGCAGACGCACGGCAGGCGACGCTATCGGTTCGGTGCCATGTCGGCCGCGGCGAAGGCGGACGCGACCTGATTCAGCGCACGGATACGACGTGGTCCTGCATGCGTTTCTGAATCAGCGCCCGACGTTCTTGCAGTTCTTTGTAGGTGAGTGAGTTGACGCTCGAATCGAGGCCCATGCTCTTCTTGACACCGTCCATGTCGAACTCGACGGCGCTGGGGTCGATCCCGAGTTCGCGACCAAGGCGTTCACCGTGCTTCGTGGCGAACAGCATCGAGATGTTCGCGACTTCGCCAATGAGGTCGAGTTCGGGCGCAAGGCGGGCGATTGCACCGTCGAGGAACACGAGATTCTTGACGTAGAGCATGAGTTCCTTGGGGAGCTTGGCGCCATAGCCCAGCAGAGCTTTCACGATCCGCTGGACTTCGTGGACCATCTCCTCGCCGGTCAGGGTCGTGGGATCGATCGTCGCCTCGTCGAGCCGGAGGTCACTGATTACCGCGTCGAGGTCGGTGTCCATGGGGAGCGCTCCGAGGTCGCGCAGCGCAGCCATTTGGCCCTTCACGTCGTTGGTCGTTGCGCTGAGCATGAAACGGAGGAATGCATTGCGGCGCGCACCGGAGAGTCGGCCGACGATGCCATAGTCGAGGAGTGCGGTTCGGCCGTCTGCGAGGACAAGCAGGTTGCCGCCGTGGAGGTCCCCATGGAAGATGCCTTCGACGACAGCGCCTTCCATGAATGCGACCATTGCCGTCCGGACCACGTCGACGGTGTCGATGCCAGCATCTTGCATGCCGGCCACGTCGTCGAAGTTGAAGCCGTGGAATCGCTCCATCACGAGCACCCGTCGAGTCACGAGCGATGGGTGCGGGCGCGGGACGACGTAGCGCTCTTGCCCAAGATCGTGCAGCATCGCGGCGACGTCGAGCATGTTCGCCGCTTCCATCCGGAAGTCGAGCTCTTCGACGATCGTCTCGGCGAACAGTTCGACGAGCGACGGCGGGTTGGCGAGCGCTGCGACCGGAATACGGCCGACCAGGTGCGGGGCGAGCCAGGCCATCACGCGGAGGTCTTTGCGGACGTAGCCCGACACGGTCGGTCGCTGGACCTTGACGACCACTTCTTCACCGGTCTTCAACCGGGCGACATGGACTTGGGCAATCGATGCGGCGGCGAGTGCGGTTTCTTCGAACGATTCGAAGATGTCTTCAAGCCGAGCGCCAAGATCTTCTTCGACCGTGCGGCGGACAACGTCAAAGGGCTCGGCCGGAACCTGGTCGCGGCACTTCTTGAACTCTTCGACCAGCTCGGCCGGAAACAGGCCGTCGCCCGACGAAATGATCTGGCCGAGCTTGATGTACGTCGGTCCAAGCGTCTCGGCAGCTTCGCGTAGACGGCGAGAAATCACTGCGCGACTGGCTTCAGGCGTGTCGAACTTGCCGCGTTTCTTCGAGATCAACCATGGTGCGACTGCCCGACCGAGCCGAGTCGAGACGCTGACGACGCGAGCGCCTGGCGGAAGCCTTGACGGCTTGGTCAGCGAAGGGACCTCGCCTTGCGCTTGGGACCGCAGCGTGGCGGCCAGCTCCACCCAGCGAACGTCTTCGCGGCGAATATCCCAGGGGCCGACCTCGCTGAACGCTCCCCAACCGGTGTCGGATCGGGCGCTCGGGGTGGTCGACGATGACGACATATCTTTAGGATGCCGGAATCTGGGTCGTTCGCCATCGCTGAGATTGACAGAAATCAGAGTCAAGGGACATGTCACAGCGGTCGATGACTGAGAATGAGCGCAATCGTCTTCACTGTCGCCGAAGTGTGCGTCCTTTGCGCCTTCGCGGCGCAGCTGTTTCGCAAGCGTGCGGTGCTGCGCCCGGTTATCGCCCGCGCGACGCGCTGAGAAGAAAAACTCCGCCGACAAATTGCTCGGTTACCTCCGTCGGGTGCCAACATCGAGCAATGACAATACGACCGTTCAGCGTGCTCGGTATTCAGCAGATCGCTATCGGCGGGCTCGACAAGGGTGCGCTCACCGAGCTCTGGACTGGCTTGCTCGGCGTCGAAAAGGTCGGCGACTACGTGGCCGAATCCGAGAACGTCGATGAAGACATCCTGCGGCTCGGCTCAGGGCCGCACGCAGTTGAGATTGACCTGATGCAACCGATCGACCCGGACAAGTCGCCGAAGGTGCACAACCCGGCGCTGAACCACGTCGGACTCTGGATTGACGACCTCGAGGCAGCGGTGTCGTGGCTGACCGAGCAGGGCATGCGTTTCACACCCGGCGGTATTCGCAAGGGAGCGTCGGGGTATGACGTGTGCTTCTTGCACCCGAAGGGCAACGATATGTCGCCGCGCTCGGGCGAAGGCGTCCTGATCGAGTTGGTTCAGGCGCCGTCGGCGGTCATTGAGGCGCTGTCGTCCTAACGCTCGACGTTTCGGCCGAACAGGGCTCATGCGGCGCGACTCAGAAGTTCGGTGGGCGTTTTTCGCGTAGCGCGGCAACACCCTCGGCGTATTCGGCAGTACCCATCGATACATCGAGCAAGCGAACCGAATCACGGACGGACGCTGCAGGGTCATGCCGGAGCAGGTCGGCTGTGAGCTGTTGCTTGGTGACGGCAACGGCGTTCGGCCCGGTCGATGCGGCCAACAGCTGTGCATATGCCTGCGCTGCGGCCAACGTCTGTGCACCGTCGGCTTCGACGCCGTTCCACAGACCCCAGTCAGCGGTTTCGGCACCGGTGACAATGCGGCCTGACAGGAGAAGGTCGTTGGCGCGGGTCGCTCCAACGAGGCGTGGGAGCGTCCAGCTCATTCCGTACTCGGCGGGAAGGCCCAGCTTCGGTGCTGCCGTCGTCAGTTTTGCTGTTGCGGAAACAAATCGCAGATCGCAGAAGGTGACGAGGGCCAGTCCGACCCCCGCACACGCGCCGTTGACCGCAGCGATGATGGGAAGGCGATACCCGAGCTGCCAAGCGAAGTCGGCGTCCAGTCGTCCGTCGAGGATCTTGCCGGCCCCTGGTTGTGCAGGCTCGGGTGGGAGCCCGGTGTCGTAGCCGCCTTTGTCGACGTGGCCCGCCAAGGCGTCGGAGTCGCCGCCGACACAGAACGCCGGCGGCGTGCCGGTGACCACCACCGCACGAAGGTCAGCGCGGTGTT
>NZ_JBDNIJ010000019.1:0-34738 GCF_041688325.1 Ilumatobacter sp. | reverse complement strand
GGTGTGACAAGTGGTGTGACAAGTGGTGTGACAAGTGGTGTGACAAGTGGTGTGACAAGTGGTGTGACAAGTGGTGGGTGTGAGAGATCAGTCGAACGCGCACATTTGGAACGTATTCGTCACGATGTCGTCACGCACAGGCGACAAACTTGGAGAGCCTGAGGAGGTGTCAGCATGGATCTTTCCTACAGCCCGAAGATCGTTCCAATCCAAAACGGTATCGACGCGACCGTAACGGTCTCGATGTTCGATGAACATCTCGTCATTTGCGCCCCGCCCCACCTCGACCTAGAAATGACGAACGTCCTGGTCATTGCTGCCGCATCGGCGGTGGGCTGCGGTTCCACGGTCATGATCGATCTCGATCCTGACACGGCAAGTGACGAGCTCATTGCGCGCCGTCCGCTGAGCGCTGTTGCGAGTTGCGTTACCAGCGCGGGCGGACCTGCCGCAGTTCTCGGGCCCGGCTATGTCCAACTCACCACACGCGACGGATACTGGACCATTGACCTGGGCCAAGGCCGACTGTGCCGATCCAACGACCCTATCGAACCGCACTTCGTCGGGCTTGACGACTGGACGCACATCTGTGCGCTCTGGGTGACCCCAACCAGTGTGACCGCGCTCACGAACGACGGGATGTACCTGTCAACGTTCGCCGCGTGGACCAACGAACGACGACTCAACAGCGCCTGACGCACACAGGTTGACTGGTTCCGCCTCACGAATCACCTGTGACGGATCAACCGGGGCTGCGCGCAGCAAGCCAGAGCGTCGACAGCGGACCGACGTCGATGGTCGCCGAGCACGACTGACCCTGCCAGGGTTCCTCGACGCCGTCAGCGATGTCGATCGGTTCCGCGCCAGCTGCGATCGAGTTGGTGTCGATACCACGGTGGCCGCTTCCCCAAAACTGGGGTGAGTCGGTGTCGAGCACCACGTGCCAGTCGCCGCCCCAGGGCAGCCCGACGCGGTAGCCCGGCCGAGCAACGGCCGTGAAGTTCGCGATACAGACCACGGCTTGTGCGCCGTTGACGCCCCACCGCGTGAAGGCGAACATCGAGTGCGCAGCGTCGTTGGCATCGAGCCACTGGAAGCCAGCCTGGTCGGTGTCGCGCTCCCACAGCGCCGGCCACCGGTCGGCGATCGCGTTCATCGCATGAATCGTGTCGCACACACCCTTGTGCGGCGGATGCTCCGCAAGATGCCACGGCAACTCGGCAGCATCGTTCCACTCCTGCCAGGGCGCCAGTTCCGCGCCCATGAACAGCAGCGGCGCACCGGGCATCGACCACTGCCATGCGAGCAGGTTGCGGAGCGATGCAAACTTCTGCCAGTCATCACCGCTCATCTTGTTCAGGAGGCTGCCCTTGCCGTGGACCACCTCGTCGTGGCTCAGCGGAAGGACGAATCGCTCGTTGTAGGCGTACAGCTGCGAAAACGTCATCTCGTTGTGATGGTGTTTGCGGTACACACCGTCGAGCGCGAGATAGCCGAGCGAATCGTGCATCCAGCCGAGGTTCCACTTGTGAGTGAAGCCGAGGCCGCCCTCGACGACCGGATGGGTGACACCCGGCCACGCCGTCGACTCTTCCGCAATCATCAAGACGTCAGGAAACTCTTCTGCGACAACGCTGTTCGTCTCTTGCAGGAGCGTGATCGCCTCGAGGTACTCGTTGCCTCCGTGCACGTTCGGTGTCCATTCGCCTTCTTCGCGCGAATAGTCGAGGTACAGCATCGAGGCCACGGCGTCGACCCGCAGGCCATCGATGTGGAACTCATCGAGCCAATACAGGGCGTTGGCAACAAGAAAGTTGCGTACCTCGTTCCGCCCAAAGTCGAAGACGTAGGTGCCCCAGTCAGGATGCTCGCCGCGCTGCGGGTCAGGGTGTTCGTACAGTGCCGTGCCGTCGAAACGGCCGAGGCTCCACTCGTCTTTCGGAAAGTGCGCCGGTACCCAATCGAGTATGACGCCCACACCGTGCTTGTGGAGCACGTCGACGAACCGGCGGAACCCGTCAGGGTCACCGAAGCGCGCCGTCGGGGCGTAGTAACCAGATACCTGGTAACCCCACGATCCGCCGAACGGGTGCTCCGCAACCGGAAGCAGTTCGACGTGCGTGAAGCCGAGCGACGACACATGCGCTGCAATCTGCTCGGCGAGGTCGTCCCACGTGTCGACTCCGCGCCGCCACGACGCAAGATGCAATTCGTAGATCCGCATCGGTGCATCGCCGTCGACGGTGACATGGCGGTCATGCATCCACTCGGTGTCAGACCATTCGTGCTTGCTCGGCGTCGGCACGACGCTGGCATCACTCGGCGGCGCCTCGGTCTGGCGAGCCATCGGGTCGGCCTTGCGGAGCGTGCGCCCCTCTTTGCTGACAATCTCGTATTTGTAGCACTGGCCAGAGCGGGCGGCCGAACAGATGGCCGTCCAGATTCCAGTCCGCCCGTTGGTCTCGATCATCGCCATCGGCTCGGGTTGCCAATCGTTCCAATCACCCACAACGGCAACCGACACAGCATTGGGTGCCCACACGGCGAACTGCACTGCGCTCACGCCTGCGGGGCCCGGACCGAACACCTGCGGGCCGAGCACTTCCCACAATCGACGGTGGTTGCCCTCTCCGAGCAGGTGGAGATCGAGCTCGCCAATCGGGGCTCGCTGCGACCCTGTCGAACCGGAAGTCGAACCGGAAGTCGAACCGGAAGGGGGCACAGAGTCAATCGGTGGCATCGACCTCCAGAGTAGAGTGCGCGGCCGTGCGTGTGTTGTTGTTGTCCTGGGACTTCCCACCAAAAGAGACAGGAGGCACGGCTGCGCACGTCGATGGGTTGAGTCGTGCGCTCGCGGCGAACGGACATGACGTGGTCGTGATGACCACCACACACCCCGGTACCGACCGCGTCGCCGATGCTGCTGGGCCGGTTCGTGTCGTACGTGGCGTCGCCGACCTGCCATGGCTGTCGAAGACCGATCCGGTTGCACGCACCGCTTCGGCGAATCACGCCTTCGTCAAACTCGGTTGCAGCCTTCCCGACCTGCTCGACGGGTGGGAACCTGACGTGGTCCACGGACACGACTGGCGAATGGGCTGGTCGGCTGACACGCTGTCTGGCCGGTTCAATGTGCCGTTCATTCTGACAATGCACGGCACCGAACGGGTCCGGCACGGAGGCCAACTCCCGCCAGGCGTGCCGAGCGACATCAACTCAATCGAATGGTGGCTCGCCTTCCAAGCCGATCGACTGATCTCGCCCACCAGGTTCATGGCGGACCAACTCGTGTCGAGCTTCGAGCTCCCGCCAGAAATTGTCGCCCGCGTCCCCAACGGCATCGATCCCAACCTGTGGCTGGTCGAGGGTGACACGCCGGTCGAGCGAGAACAGTTGGTCCTCTCCTGGGGTCGCGTCCAGTTCGAGAAGGGCTTTCAGGTGCTCGCGCGCTCGATGGCCGACGTACGGGCACGAGTCCCGGGCGTGCAGTGCACCATTGCGGGGCGAGGTAGCTACCTCCCGGAACTCCAAGCACAAATCGACGTTGAGGGCGTCAGCGATTGTGTCCACGTCACTGGCTTCTTGAACGACACCGAACTGCGCCATCTCACCCAGCGCGCTGGGTGCGTCGTGATCCCGTCGCTCTACGAGCCGTTCGGTCTCGTCGCACTCGAGGCCCTCGCCGCCGGCGCGCCGCTCGTCGTCGCTCGGACAGGTGGCCTCGCCGAAATGATCGAGGGAACCAATGCCGGCCTCACGTTCGAGCCGGGCCGGCCGGACGACCTCGCGAACTGCATCGAACGGGTACTGACCGATCATGTTCTTGCTGACGAACTGACTCGCAACGCACGCGAACTCATCGAGCGGAATTATTCGTGGGCTGCCATCGCAACGGCCACCGCACGCGTCTATTCGACATCAATTGACGCCCGTCAACGCTGACTCCCTGGCCACTCACCACCATTTCGAAGGCAAGCGCATCTCCAAGGTAGGAGCGCTTCGAAAGCCAGCGTGGGTGACGGGCCGGACATTTTCGACCACCTCAAACACAGTCTGTTACAGGTCGTTATCCTCGCTTCGGTGCGCCCGCTCCATCAGTTCAACGTCGTCAGCGAGATCCCTGAATCGCTCGCCGGCATCACCGACCTCGCCGCAAATCTCCATTGGGCGTGGGACCGTGAACTCGCCCACGTGTTCGATCGACTTGATGGCAGTGCACCCAGCTCGTGGCGGCGTACTGGCCAGCATCCGGTCGATTTGGTCCGTCGGACATCACCAACGTGTTGGGCCAAGCTTGCGGGCGACGCAGACTTCGTCATCAGCGTCGGGGATGCATGTGAACGTCTCCAGCAGGCTGTCACCGGGCCGTCGTGGTTCGGCGATCGCAGCGCAGCCTCTGAGGGCTCGCCGCTGCAATCTGTTGCGTACTTCTCCCCCGAGTTCGGCATCACCGAGGCCCTCCCGCAGTACTCCGGTGGTCTCGGCATTCTGGCCGGCGATCACCTGAAGGCATCGTCCGATCTCGGCGTGCCGTTGATCGGCGTCGGCCTCTTCTACGCCGAGGGATACTTCCACCAGCAGCTGAACCAAGACGGCTGGCAGGAGGAACGCAACGAGCGCATCAACCCTGCCGCACACGGCGTCCACCCGACCGGACTCACGATCGAAGTCGACCTCGCCGGCACCACTGCGCTGGTCGCGATCTGGCGCGTCGATGTTGGCCGGATTCCGCTGTACCTCCTCGACACCAATCTGCCCGAGAACACGCCGGACGTCATCGCTGTCACCAACCGCCTCTACGGCGGCGACGAGCAACACCGTCTGCGCCAGGAGATCATCTTGGGTATCGGCGGTGTCCGAGCACTGCGCGCCCTCGGCATCGCTCCGCAGGTGTTCCACAGCAACGAGGGCCACGCCGGGTTTCTCGGCCTCGAGCGGCTCCGCGAGTTCACCGATGCCGGGCTCACCTTCGCCGAAGGGATCGAGGCAGTACGCGGCGGCGGCGTCTTCACCACTCACACCCCCGTCCCGGCCGGCATCGACCGATTCCCGCGGGAACTGTTCGAGTCCTACTTTGCCGATTTCGCGACATCGTGCGGGGTCACGTTCGACGAACTCATCGCGCTCGGCCAGCGCGCTGACGAGCCAGATGGCAAGTTCAACATGGCAGTCATGGGGCTCCGCCTCGCGGCCCGCGCCAACGGCGTTGCCAAGCTGCACGGCGAGGTCGCACGTGAAATGTTCGGCGGAATGTGGCCCGATCTACCGAGCAACGAGACACCCATCGGCCACATCACGAACGGCGTCCACGCCCGCACATGGGTCAGCGACAGGACCGACGAATTGTTGACCGGCGCGCTCGGAGACGATTGGCATCTGGCTGGCGCCGATGCCTGGGCCCATGTTCGCAACATCGACCAGTCCGACATCTGGGCCATGCGTAACGTCGGTCGCCAAGAACTCGTCGACCTCGTGCGTGATCGGCTTGGTCATGATCTCCTCGATCCGAACGTCCTCACGATCGGGTTTGCCCGTCGCTTCGCCACGTACAAGCGAGCGAACCTCCTGCTGGACCAGATCGATCGGTTGCGTGCACTCCTGCTCGACGCCGACCGACCCGTGCAGTTCGTCTTCGCCGGAAAGGCCCACCCGGCCGACCTTCCTGGCAAGGGTCTGATCCAGCAGATCGCCAAGCTCGCCGCCGACGCCGATGTACGCCACCGCTTCGTCTTCATCCCCGACTACGACATCGGCATCGCCCGCACGATGTACCACGGCTGCGACGTGTGGCTCAACACGCCTCGACGCCCGTTCGAAGCCTGTGGCACCAGTGGCGAGAAGGCCACGCTCAACGGTGTGCTGAACTGCTCGATTCTCGATGGCTGGTGGGCCGAGATGTCCGACGGCACCAACGGATTCGACATCCCGTCGTTTGACGACGACCACGACCTCGCCCGACGTGACCACCGCGAAGCGTCGGCGACGTTCGACGTGATCGAACAGCAGATCGTGCCGCTGTTCTACGACCGCCCCAACGACGGCACTCCCAGCGGTTGGATCGAACGCATCCTGAACAACTGGGAGACACTTGGTTGGAACGTCGTGGCCGCACGCATGGTGCGCGACTACGTCACGACCCTCTACGAACCTGCGGCCGCGTCGTCTGATCTGCGCCTCGCCGACGGAGCCGCAGCAGCCCGCGAGTTGTCTGCGTGGAAGGCTGGCATCACTTCGGCCTGGCCGTCCGTTTCGGTCCAACTCGTCGCCGATGGATCCGAGGTCGCCGACGGCATCAGCGGCACCGGGCGTTCCGTTCGAGTCCGTGTCAACCCCGGCAAGCTGCGCGCTGACGAACTCGTCATCCAGGTCATGCACGGCCCACTCTCCAGCGACGGCAGCTTCGACCAGCACCGGACCGTGGCTGTCAACCTCGAGCCTGTCGGTGACGGCATCTACGCAGGTCACTTCACGCCAGGCGATGCCGGCCCCTGGGGCCTCAGCGCACGAGCGCTACCGACCCATCGCGCACTCAGCTCAATTTTCGACACTGGCCTCGTCGCCTACGGGTAATGCGCCTTGCGGCGTCATTCACGACATCGGTCGACAGCGATCTGAACCCGTTGTCTCGCTAGCCTCCAATGGTGCAATCGTTGACTTCGGAGGATTCAACCCAACCGGTTGTTCCGCCGTCGCCACTCGTGCTGCTGTTCGCCTTCGGCGGGCTGATGGCGGCACTGGCCTCGGGCTACGGCGTTCTGTTCACCATCGTCGCTGACTTCCGTGACCAATACGGCATCAGCGAGACCGCCATCGGGTTCGTGATCGGGCTCGGCTTCATCGCCGGATTCTTGTCGCAGATTACTCTTGCACCGCTCGCCGACCGCGGCCACGCCAAGAAGCTCGTCTTCATCGGCGTGCTCGTCAACGTCGCCGGGCTGCTTCTGATGGCGCTCAGCACGACACTGACACCCATCCTGATCGGCCGATTCATCTCCGGCATCGGCATCGGCGCGGCCAGCCCGGCGGTCAAGCGCATCGTGATCCTCGCCGACCCCAACAACCTCGGCCAGAACATGGGCCGCCTGCTCGCCGCCGACGTCTTCGGCTTCGCCACCGGGCCGGCGATCTCGGCAATTCTTGTGGGCCCGTTCGGTATTCCCGCCCCGTTCATCGTGGTCGCCGCGATCACGCTGATCCTGCTGCCGATCGTCGCTCGCGTCCCAGTGCAAGAGTCGGTGGAACAGTCCGAACACCGCTTCGCCCTCGACCTGCTCAAGATCCGACCATTCGCTGGCGCCGCCATGCTCGGCGCCGTCGCGTTCGCAATGATCGGCGCCTTCGACGCGCTGTGGGACGTGGTACACAAAGACCTCGGCACCACCGACTGGATCGCGAACCTCGGTATCACCCTGTTCGGCCTGCCGTTGATCTTCCTCGGCCCGCCAGGCGGACGCCTCGCCCAAACATTTGGCCCTTTCAAACTCAGCTCGATTGGCCTGCTGTTCGCGTCCGCAATCATGTGCCTCTACGGGTTCCTGCCAAGCGGCGGGCTGATCTTCGCTGTGGCGATGGTGCACGCCATCTCTGATGGCCTCACCATCTCTTCGGCTGGCGTCGCAGTCGGCATGGTGGTTCCTACCGATCGACAGGCCGGTGCACACGGTGTCGTCGGTGCTGCCCAGGCAATCTCGGCCGGCATCATGGCCGCAATGACCGGCGCGCTGTACGAGGCGTACGGCCAGACCACCGCATATGTGGTGGCAGCCGCCGTCATGCTGGTGATGACGGTGACCGGCCTCTGGCTCGCCCGATCAGCCTGGGACATTTCGCGACCGATCGGTTCCTCGGTCAACAACTAAACGCACCGCCCGAGCAACGGAGTCTCCGTCCAGAGTTGTTGCGCGCTGTCTGCTGTCACACTTTGGTCAGACATCGGCGTGACATCGGCGTGACAGGCGGGCTCCGTGCTCAGGCTCGTTTCTCGGGTTGCTTACTCCGGATCACTTGCCGGTGAACTCAGCCTGACCAGGGCCGTTCTCGAGGAAGCTCTTGACGCCGATCTGGCTGTCTTCGGTTCGGAACACTTCGACGAACGCATCAAGTTCGATCTGTAGACCTGCGGCGAGTGTCGTCGAGAGGCCCTCGTCGATAGCCCGCTTGCAGATACCCTGGCCTGTGAGCGCACCCTTGGCAAGAGTGGCACCGAGTTCGAGTGAGCGTTCCATCAGTGCTTCGGGTGCAACGACCTCGTCGGCGAGGCCGATCCGATGGGCTTCTTCGGCCTTGACCATTCGACCGGTCAGGCAGATCTCTTTGGCCTTCGACGGGCCGACCACACGCGCAAGCCGCTGCGTGCCGCCACCGCCAGGGATGATGCCGAGCAGGATTTCGGGTTGACCGAACACCGCGCGCTCCGATGCGATTCGATAGTCACACGCCAACGCCAGTTCGCAGCCGCCGCCGAGTGCGTAGCCGCTGACCGAAGCAATCACGAGGCAGGGCAGTGCCGCAAGCCGGTTGAACGCGGCATGGATCTGCGGGCCGATCGACTTGGCTTCTTCCGGGCCGCCGAATTCGGAGATCTCGGCGCCAGCAGCAAAAATGCGATCGCCACCGCTGACGATCAGCGCTGCGGGCGGGGCGTCAGTCAGTTCTTGTGCGGCTGCACCGATCTCGGCGACGAGCGCCCCGGAGAGCGCGTTGACCTTCCCGTTGGCGAGGGTGAGGACGGCAACGCCGTTGTCGAGTCGTTCGAGAGTGAGGAGTTCGTAAGCCATGGACGCGAACCTACGAGGTCGCGCGACCCCAGTGAGCACCGAGACTGGCACACACACGTCTGCAGCTGACAGCAGCCCGACAAGCAACCTGCCGAACTCAGCCGTTGCTGACGTCGACGATGACCTTGACTGCTCCGGCGCTGCGGTCTGCAGCAGTCCTAAATGCGTGGGCCGCATCACCGAGTTCGAAGCGATGACTGATCAACGCATCGGGGAGCCCTGGAAGCCGACCGAGCACCTCGGCCGCGATGTCGACCTCGCGGCGTCCGTCGTGATGACCCCAATACAACGCCGTGCGGAGTTGCACTTCCTTCAGACCGAGCGCCAAACCGGGCAGGTTGACATCACTCCAGTAGATACCTGGCACGAGCACCGTACCCGCCGAGCGCACTGCGCCGATGGCAGCGGCCAGCGATGACTCGCTACCGGCTGCATCGATCACGATGTCGTAACCCGAGCCGAGTTCGTCTGCTCGAACCGGTCGAAGGCCCAAACGTTCGGCAGCTGCAAACTGCGCCTCGTGACGAGCGACGATGTCGATCTGGTCGACCCCTCGGTCTTGAGTGACAGCAGCGACAACGAGTCCGACTGTGCCGGCGCCGATCACGGCAATGCGCATTCCGGCAACGGGATCAACCTTGTTGACCGCGTGGACTCCCACGGCGATCGGCTCGACAAGGCTGGCCGCCTCGGCGCTGACGCCCTCAGGGAGCGGGACAAGGCACTGCGCATCGACGACCAGTTCGTCGGCCATTCCGCCGTCGATGTGAATGCCATGGACTCGGCGGCTGCCCACCGAGCACATGTGTTGATCACCTCGTCGGCAGGCTGCGCACTCGCCGCAGAAGGCCATCGGCTGGATCGCAACCAAACGCCCTTCGTACACGGCCGAAATCTCGTGGCCGAGGGTGACGCCGCTCGGCCCCATGCCGATGACGTGCAGGTCCGACCCGCAAATACCGACCGCGACCGGACGTACCGTGACCGGGTCAATCATCCCTGCAGCCTGAGGGCTGGGCACATCGACGACGGCCACACCATCAGAGGTGGCTTGAACCGCTCTCATCGCGCCATCGGTTCAGGCGTCGACTGCGGAAAGCATTTCGTCGGCAGCAGTCCACGGATCAGTGGTGCGGGCAACGACTTCATCGGTCAGCTCGTCCCACCGGTCACCGGTGCAGATCTCACGAGAGCGTCGGCCGAGGCGGTTGGCAATGATCTCGCGGAGTTCCTCACGCAACCGGAACGTGCGGCGGCGTTCGAGTTCACCGGATGCTTCCGAGGCTGCGCGATGTTCAAGCACAGCGTCCCAGATGTCGGTCACTCCTTGCCCGGTTGTGCCTACGGCCGCGATGATTGGCGGCCGCCAAGCGTCGTGTGCCATTGCGCCCAATTCGAGCATCTGCATCAGGTCGCGCTGGGTCTCTTCAACGCCCTTGCGGTCAGCCTTATTGATCACGAAGATGTCAGCGATCTCCATCAGACCGGCCTTGTTGGCCTGCACGCTGTCACCCCACCCGGGGTTGACGACGACGACCGTGGTGTCGGCCTTGCCGGCAACTTCGACTTCGACCTGGCCAACCCCCACGGTTTCGACCAGGATCCATTTGCGGCCGATCGCATCAAGGACGCGCACGGCTTCGGGAGTGGCCAGCGAAAGCCCACCGAGGTGACCGCGCGTGGCCATTGATCGGATGAAAACGCCAGGGTCGGTGGCGTGATCTTGCATTCGCACGCGGTCGCCGAGGATCGCACCACCCGTGAACGGCGACGACGGGTCGATGGCGAGCACCGCGACCTCGAGGTCGAGCGAGCGGACGTGGCCAATGATTGCGCTGGTCAGCGTGCTCTTGCCTGCGCCGGGTGCGCCGGTCAGGCCCACGGTGTAGGCCTCGCCACTCCGGGAGTAGGCGAGACGACCGACTTCGCGAGCTTCGTCCTCGCCTCGTTCGATCAGTGAGAGCAGACGGGCAAGCGCGCTGCGATCACCTTCGAGGGCGGCAGCGAAAAGTTCAGCTGGTGGTTTGCGTTGGCGAGCCATGAAGACGGTGAGGTTGCAGCGCCGGTCAGGCGAGGACTTCTTCGGCGATGTTGACCACTTCAGTCACACCGTCGACGCGATCGCGCATGATGCGCTCGATCCCAGCCTTGAGGGTAACTGTTGATGCCGGGCAGCCGACGCATGCGCCAGTCAACTCGACTTCGACCCTCCCGGTGTCTTCGCACACCGCGTGCAGGACAATGTCACCACCATCGGCCTGGATTGCCGGGCGGATCACTTCAATTGCGGCTTCGACCTGTTCACGCATACTGCCTCAATTCGGTGGGCCCACCCGGGGAGTCGATGGAGCTCAACATTCATTCAATCACCACAGCCCGTACGATCCCTAGCTGTGCGCATTCGTTCGTCGCAGCTTGCGATTCAAGCCATCCTCGCCCACGAGGGCGGTTGGGACGAGTTCCTGCTCGTTGGCGGCCCGATCGTGGTGATCATCGGCCTCCTCGTGCTGGCCAAGCACCGCGTCGATGCGATCTCACGCACCGACACGGAACAGCCAAGCGATCCGACCACCCCTTCGAAATCGTCGACACCGTCGAAATAGCGAGTCGGAGTGGGCCGAGTCGTCCGGAGGGTCCCCGGCGGACGTTTCATCCGACGAGCAGGTGTGAGCGGACCCACGCCCCCGACCTACTCGCCACGGCGCGGGCGCAACGCTGGGAACCCGTTGAAACACTGCGAGCGCTCCTCACCGAAGAACTCACCGGGCGCCAGGCATCCTCGATCCGCACCCGGATGAATACCGCCGGGTTCCCGACCGGCAAAACGTTTGACACCTGGAACCAGGCAGTCAGTTCCGTTCCCGAGCCAACAGCACGATCGCTGCAAACTCTCGAGTGGATCGAACGACACAAGAACCTCGTCGTTGCCGGGCGATCAAGAAACTGATGGCCACCAACGGGCAGTTCTACTGTCCGCCAGTGGGCAGATCGAATTGGCCCTTGACACTCCGGTGAGGTCATCATCGAGAAAAATGCTGAGCGGGAGGGTAGAGCACAACAACGACCCAATCCCAACGACCCGCACCAAGATCTCCAAGCGCAGCCCCCTCGACGTGCCCAGCCCACAAGATCGTGCCCCCAACTCGCTTGAGCAACGGCATGTCTGCCTTGCTGTAGTGCGCGTATGCATCCCAGCCGCATCTCCGAGCTGAAGTGGATCGCCAACGACGATACGCGATGGGTGGTACGAAATAGAACAGACCGAGAGGTTGCAGCCTGGTAGCAGGCGAAGTCCAGCACTCTCAGCGGTCCGAACCCCGCTGAAAAATGACGCCACCCGGGCACTCTCCGATGCCGGTACTTTCGGGAGGCGAGGCACCTCAACGCTGAGACACCGAGCACCGGCCGAATCACGCGCCGCAGGTTTTCGACCGGTGTTACTGTGTGACATTCGTCATCGCATCGAAGGAGAATCGTCATGTTCGCAATGGCCGACATCACCCGCACGCACGCCGCGCAACGGCCCGACAAACCGGCGCTCATCTGCGACGACCGCACGTTGACGTACGGCGAGTTGCACACCGAGAGCTGTCGAGTCGCGAACGCCCTCCTCGATGCCGGGGTCACACCGCAAGATCGTGTGGGATTCATCGGGAAGAACATCCCCGAGTACTTCACCCTCAGCTACGGCGCTGCGAAGCTGAACGCCGTGCCGGTGGCCGTCAACTGGCGGCTGGCGCCACCCGAGATGGCATTCATCCTCGATAACGCGGAGGCGAAGGTGGTGCTTGTAGAAGGCGAGTTCCTCGGTCATCTCGACAAGATGGAACTGCCGCGCAACCCGCTCATCATCGAGGTGGGCGGGAACGGCGCCAACGTGTCCTATAGCGAATGGATCGAGGATCGATCGGACGATGATCCGGGTTACCCGGTCGCTCCTGACGACACTGGCTCCCAGCTCTACACGTCCGGTACCACAGGCCTCCCGAAGGGAGCGGAGCTCACCAACCGGAACTTCGAGGCGATCATGGAACCAATCAGCGACATGATCGGGGTGACATCGGACAGCGTCATGTTGCACATCCTCCCGATGTTCCACATCGGTGGCAGCGGCGTCGCGAGTGTCGGGCTGTTCAACGGGGCGACCAACGTCGTCCACCGCGATGTCGACCCGGGTCGAATCTTCGCCGACATCCCGAAGCACAAGGTCACGGCGAGCTTCATGGTGCCTGCGCTGCTGCAGGTCCTTCCGATGATCCCGGGCGCGTCGGATGTCGACTTCTCGTCGCTGGAGACGATCTTCTACGGCGCGTCGCCGATCACCGAGGAGGCGCTGGTTGCGTCGATGGCACTGCTCAAGTGTCGCCACGCTCAGGCGTACGGCCTCACCGAAACCACTGGCGTCGTCACCTGGCTCCCACCCGAAGACCACGACCCGGGAGGTCCACGCACAAAACTCCTGCGTTCGGCCGGGACGCCCGTCGACGGCGTCGAATTGAGGATCGTCGATGATGCCGGCAACGACCAACCGGACGGTGAAGTCGGTGAAGTCTGGGTGCGTACGTTGCAGAACATGAAGGGCTACTGGCGAAATCCCGACGCCACCGCTGAGGCGTTTCCCGAGGGACGCGACGCCGATGGTCTCGGGTGGTTCCGCACCGGCGACGCGGGCTACATGGATGACGGCTACCTGTTCATCCACGACCGGGTGAAGGACATGATCGTGTCCGGCGGAGAGAACATCTACCCGGCCGAGATCGAGAACGCGATCATCTCCCATCCCGGCGTGGCCGACGTCGCCGTCATCGGCATCCCGAGCGAGCGGTGGGGCGAGTCGCCACTCGCATTGATCGTTGCCGCCGAGGGTGCCGACCCGACGCAGGAGGAGGTCATCGCGCATTGCGTCGAACGGCTGGCACGATTCAAGTTGCCGACGGCCGTCAAACGTATCGATGCAATTCCGCGCAACCCGTCCGGGAAGATCCTCAAGGTCGACCTACGTAAGCCGTACTGGGAAGGCCGCGACCGAGCCGTCAACTGATCACACGTCATCGCGGACCGGGAACCTGCCGACACGCGCCACGCTTCCGGCGAAGTCGTGCGCTCTCAGCGGTCCGAGCCCGCTCCGTAATCGCGTGAGCCGGGCACGCTCGACACTGTCCGATATCGAAGCCTGTTTGTGAGTAATCGCCCAAGGGTCGCACGAGGAATGCACCAGGTTGCCGGTGGCTGACGTCGACAAGATCGTCGATGCCGCTTTTGCGTCGGTCCGAACTCCCTGATCAAACCGAGCGCAGCGTGGCAGCGCGACCGTCGACGGTCTGGGCCTGGATGACGTAGAACGCGGCTTCCCTGGCCAGCCGTTGTGCCGGGTGGTTGAGATCCATGCCGCTGCCGCCGCGAGCTGCGAGGAGCGCCGTCGTCGCCCGCTGACCGAGGTTGAGACAGGCTGCCCGGTGGTCGCTCGCCTCCGCCAGCAGCACATCGTCCGCAGCGCCGCCGAGCGACTCAACGACCGCGCGATCGCGCAGCCAAATGTTCTCCAGCTCCGTTCGTAGACGTCGAGCAGCGTCTCCTGCCGGATCATCAGGGCCACGCACCTCATCTGCAAGTAGTCGGGTGGCACGATCCGCGACACCCAGTACCCCCGTCTGACCTGCCGCTGCTCGAATGCGATCACTGGCCCGCCACGCCGCTGCGTCATCGACGCCAAGCACGCGGTCGTCCGGCACGACCAGACCGTGAAACCGAAGGGCCACCGTACCGGTCGAGCCGAAGACCGCAAGGGCAAGAGGCAACACGCCAAGGCCCGATTGCTCGACACCGTCGATCAGCGTCCAGATCACCTCGCCGCCTTCGGATTCGGCTGCCACCGTGAACACTTCGGCGATGCCCCACGACGTCGCCCACGGTGCAAACCCGTCGAGCCGCCATCCGCCAGGCACGCGTGTCGCCGTGACTGCACGCTGGTCGGCTCGTCGGACGTGAGCAAAGGCCGTACCCGCCACGACCTCGCCACGACACAACCGAGAGAGCCACGCGTCGCGTAACTCGCCGTTCGACGCCTCACTGACCGTTCGGACGACTCCGTGATGCTGCGCCCAGGCGAAAAACGTCGCACCGCATCCACTGCTGACAGCTGCCATGACACCTCGCAGTTCATGAACGTCGAGCCCGCCGAAGCCCAGTTCCGCCGGCCCGACGATGCCGAACAACCCAGCGTCGGCCAGCACCGAAAACCGATCGAGTGGAATAAGCGCCGACCGGTCGACGTCTTGTGAGGCGGGGAACAAATCCTCATCTGCGATTCGCTGCGCAACTGCGATGGGCGACTCGACCTCGGCTGGGGGCATGGCAGGCAGTCTCACGACTCAGACGCGTGCACGACAAGTCGGGCCTGCCATGATCAGGCCATGCTCGACGTGATCACAGCCGACCAAATCGATGCCGCACTCCCCTGGCCGCTCGCGATCACCGTCCTGCGCGCCGGATTCCTCGCCGGTGATTCGGTGACCACTCCGCAGCGCCACCACCACTCAATGGGAACCGGCGCCGATTCGCCGACGCTCCTCCTGATGCCCTCATGGAGCGACGAGTACGCCGGCGTCAAACTCGTCACCGTCTTTCCCACGAACCGCGACACCGACATTGCGACAATCAACGGCAACTACCTCCTGCTGAACGGCACGACCGGCGTGCCCCTCGCCCTCCTCGATGGCGGAGCGCTGACCGCCCGCCGAACTGCAGCGGCCTCGGTCCTTGCCGCAACGATGCTCGCTCGACCTGATTCGCACCGTCTCGTGGTTGTTGGTTCCGGTCGCCTCGCCGCCGAGCTGGCACGGGGCTACTGCACGCTGTTCCCCATCGACGAGGTCACCGTCTGGAACCATCGATCAGCGGGCGCCGAGCAACTCGCAGCGGCATTGTGCGACGAGGGCCTCCCCGCAACTTCGACGACCGATCTCGACGCAGCGTGTGCCACTGCCGACATCGTCACCTGCGCCACGATGTCTTCAACGCCTGTGGTCTCGGGTGACTCGTTGAGAGCCGGCTGCCACCTTGACCTCGTCGGTGCGTTCACCCCGGCCATGCGCGAAGCCGATGACGCGGCAATCGGGCGAGCGCGAGTCTTTGTCGACACGATGGTCGGGGCGCTCACCGAGGCCGGTGACATCCTGCAGCCAATCCAGAGCGGCGCGCTGAACGAGAGCGACATCGAGGCCGACCTCTTCAGCCTGTGTCGGGGTTTCGACGTGCAACGCACCGACGACGACATCACGCTCTTCAAGTCGGTGGGCCACGCCCTCGAAGACCTCGTCAGCGCGGCAGCGGTCTACGAGGCCCTCGGTCAGCTACCAGGGTAAAGGCGGACCATCAGCGCTGTAGGCGGCGCCACAACCACCACTGCAGCGCTGCGAACGCGTCGACAGCAACGGCCATTGCGAGGACCGTGACATTGCCGGCACCCGAGTACCACCCGAGCAGCACGGTCACGACACTGCCCACGACCCAACCAACATCGCCGAGCACCACCTGCGGCACCAGCTTCTTCAGCACCTTGGGCGACGCCGTCGACAGCCATCCAACGAATGCAGCAAAGCCGACGAGGCCAAGGCCAACCAGCCTGATCCAGCCAGGGCGCGCTGTGCCCAGAACATCGTCCACCGTCTCTGGCATTGCTGCCATCAACGCACCAAACACGATCGAGTTCGCAGCGTTGATGCGCAGTACGAACCGCAGCCGAGCCACGACCAATCCGATCTGGTTCGTTCGGGTCAGTTCGGTCGTTGCGGCCATGGCACCAAGCTTCGCCCAGACGTTGTTCGAAAGCGATGACCTCCGAGGTCATGGAACTCGCTCACGCCCGGTTCTACGGTTGCCGACATGACCAACATCGCTCAGAGCTCAATCGGCGCCGGCGGGTTACTCCGCAACTGGCGCCAGCGAAGGCGCATGAGTCAATTGGATCTCGCGTCCAGCGCACAGGTCTCCACCCGACACCTGTCGTACGTCGAGACCGGTCGATCGACTCCAAGCCGGGAACTGCTGCTGCACCTCGCCCGGCACCTCGATGTGCCTCCCCGTGAACAGAACGACCTCCTCCTCGCAGCCGGTTACGCGCCGACGTTCAGCGAACTCGACCTCGGTGATCCCGCGATGCGGCCCGTCCTGACGGCAATCGACGCGATACTCACCGGTAGCGAGCCCAACCCGACGCTCGTGATGGATCGGTACTGGAACCTCGTTCGTGCGAACGCAGCTGCGCTCACCCTGGTTGACGGCATCGCTCCAGAACTGCTCGGCCCGCCACTCAACGTCCTGCGGGTCACCCTGCATCCAGACGGACTCGCTCCGTCCGTTGTCAACTTCGACGCCGTGGCCGCCCACCTGATCCATCGGCTGCGTCGCCAGCACGCCATCAGTGGCGACCCAGTACTGGCTGACCTGCTTGCCGAGGCCGAAGCCCTTGCGCCCAGCGCCAGCGACATCCACCCACTCAATGCCGCCGCCGCACTTGAACTCCATCTTCGGCGCAACGGCATCGATGCTCGCTATCTTTCGGTCGTGTCGACCTTCGGCACCGCCCTCGACATCACCGCTTCCGAGCTGACGATCGAGACCTTCTACACAGTTGGATGATGCACAGTTGGATGATGCAGAGTTGATTAATGACAGGATCGCCAAATGAGTGAGTTCTTCGTCGAACTGCCCGACCGACAGGTAACGATCTGTGCCGACCGAGCCGGCGAGGGTCCGCCGCTGGTCGTTCTCAACGGCACAGCCAGCGATCTCCGCAACGCACCCAACGCACTTGCGTGGCCGATCGCCGAGCACTTCGACGTGCTGACCTTCGATCATCGCTGCCTCGGCCGTTCCGTGCAGCATGACCCGGACCATCAACCCTCGATGGCCGACTTCGCCGACGACGTCCTGGCGCTGTGCGACCAGCAGGGCTTGGACGAATTCGCCGTCCTCGGCATCTCGTTCGGCGGGATGGTCGCACAGGAACTCGCTATCGGCGCAGGCTCACGGGTGAGTCGAATGGTGCTCGCCTGCACCTCGAGCGGAGGCGCAGGAGGAGCCTCCTACCCGCTCCACAATGGACCGCCGAACGGCACGTCCTACGACCTCGCCCTCTGGGACTCACGAGTCGGCACCGACGATGCCGTCACCAAGCTGATCACGCAGCTATTCGGGCACCGCGACCGCCCGAGCACACCGCCACCCGGCCTGGTGCAGCAGCTCAGTGCCCGCGCTCACCACGACACGTTCGACCGGCTCGACCAGATCACAGCGCCCACGCTTGTGGCCCACGGACTGTTCGACGGTATCGCTCCCCCGTCGAACAGCGAAGCGATTGCCAAGCGCATCCCGAATTCGGTGCTCGCTACGTTTGACGGGGGGCACCCATTTCTGTGGCAAGACCGAAGTGCCTGGCCCGCTGTGATCGATTTTTTGCGAAGCTGAGCGAGATTCTTTATGCGGCTGATTTAGTAACCGGCAACGGGCAGCACCTGATCGAGGAGCGCTTGAAGCACCTGCTCTTGCAGCTCGGCTGAGTTGCGGAAATGGATGCCATCGGAGCGCAGCCCTTGGCTTGCGTCGCAGTCACCGTCGGGGCACAACCAGTTGGAGTAGTCGAACTGGTTCCCATCGAGCTGATCGAATGCCGCGTTCAGACAGTCTGTTCCCGGGCTCCGATCCGCAATCGGTATCGCTGGCGGTGCCACCGACGAGAACACCACCGTTGCCGACTCGGCGAACCGACTGATCATCGCTTGATATTCGAATCGCCAGCGGTCGTCGAAGCCCGCCTCGCACGGTGTGATGATGGAGCCGTCATCGAGTTCGCGCCCGCCACCGACGCCTGGCCAACCGAAGAGGAGGTACACGACGTCGGGTGCAAACAGATCCACGACGTCGCCGAATCGGTCGGCGCTTTGGCAGTCCCGAGGGTCACCCAGTTGCAACCCGTCGAGCAGCCACCATTTGCCTTCACGGACCATTGAGCAGGCGATCTGCCCATCATTGCGCACCACCACATCGCCGAACCTTTCGGTGGCGATCTCGGTGATCTGCTGGCTCGTCAGTGACTCTGCAACCGAGTCGCCGATGATCTGTACACGCAGCGGCCGATCTGGCAGCGGCACCACCGTCGCCACGCTCGTCACCGAGACCGTCGATGCCCCCGTCGATGCACTCGGTGAAGCAAGCGAGGTCGTCGGCAGCTCGGCATCCGGCGTTGGCTCGGTACCTCCAGAATCGGTTGACACCGGTGGCGATGACTACGTCGTGGTCACTGCCAGCGGAATTGTAAATGGTGCGTCATCCATCCGACGATTTTCCGTAGCCGATGCCACAGTTGCGCCAACGACGAGTGCGCCGACAGCGATCGAATAACCGACGGCGCGACGGGGCGCGGCCAACTTCGGCATCGGGGCATTCCGTTCGACGGCGAACCACGATGCTGCGGTCAACAGCGCAGTCACAACGACCCAGAGCGCACCGATCGCGATGCCGCTGAGCCCGGTTCGTTCGGAGTCGAGCACCACGATTACCGGCCAATGCCAGAGGTACACGCCGTACGACACCCGACCGATGCTGACGAGCGTGCGGTTGGACAGCACCCGTTGGAGTACCCCCTCCGAAGTCGCTGCCCACATCGCAGTGATTGACAGCAGCGCAATCATCAGGAACCCTGGCCCGTAGAGCCACCGCTCGTCGCCGCGCAATGTCGCTCCAAACGCGACCAAGCCAATCATGCTCGCCAGCCCTGCAATGTCGGCGGTACGTGAACGTTGGGCTCGGCGGAGACCCAGTGCGCCAGCCGCTGCACCAACCGCCAGGCCAACTGCCCGCGTGTCGGTCCCGAAGTACAGGCGGCTCAGGCCCTGGCCATCGTCAGAGGCCAACACGGTGGCGAGCACGACCGAGCCTGCCGCAACTGCAACTGCGACACCTGCAACAGCGCGCCGGACCCGCTTCGTGCCGGTGAGTCGCAAGACGACAACCAACACGACCGGCCAGACCAGGTAAAACTGTTCTTCGACTGCCAGCGACCAGGCGTGCTCGAGCAGCGAGGGCGATTCGTATAAGGCAAAGTAGTCGCGGCCTTGGCCGACCTGACCCCAATTGGCCACGTAGAGCAGCGCATAACCCACGTCGCGGCCCACGCGTTGCAGCGCTCCACCGCCTGCAATCAGCGAATAGCCGACGACGGCAGCGCACACCAACAACATCGCAGGAAGCAAGCGCCGCGCCCGACGTGCCCAGAACGCTCCAAGCGCAAGCCGATCGTTCCGGTCAATCTCGGCGAGTGCGAGTGCGGTGATGAGGTACCCAGAGATGACGAAGAAGACGTCGACACCGATGAATCCCCCGCTGACCGCGCCCGCATGGAACAGGAAGACTGCACCGACGGAGAGGGCGCGAAGCCCGTCGATGCCTGGCTCGTATTTCAACCGACGCGGCGGATGTCGGCGCCAACAGCGCTCAATCGGCCGACCAGATCGTCATAGCCACGATCGATGTGATGGACGCCCGAGATGATGGTCTCACCTTCGGCGGCGAGGCCAGCCACGACCATTGCTGCGCCGGCGCGAATGTCGTGGGCCTGTACTTCGGCGCCAGACAGGCGTGGGACGCCGCGGATCACTGCGTGGTGGCCAGTCGTACTGATGTCAGCACCCAGCCGCTGCAACTCCTCGACGTAGCGGAAGCGGCCGGGGTAGAGGTTTTCAGTGACGATGCCGACGCCGTCGGCGACCGACAGCATCGTGATGATCAGGGGCTTGTAGTCGGTGGCGATACCGGGATACGGCAAGGTGGCGACATCAATGGACCGCATTCGTTCCGGCGCAACGACGTGCAGCCCCGACGCGCCGTCGATCTCGACCGGTGACATCTGCAGGCCCATGTCACCGAAGCGATCGAGCAGCATTGTCATGTCGTCGGGCCGAATGCCGAGCACGTTGAGTTCGCCATTCGAGACTGCGGTGGCTGCGAGGTAAGTGGCCGCCTGGATGCGGTCGGGCACGGTGTAGTAGCTCACCGGGCGAAGCGCGTCGCGGTCGACGCCCTCAATGGTCAGCGTCGAGGTCCCAATGCCCGACACGTCAGCGCCCATCGCAACGAGAAAGTTGCAGAGGTCGGTGATCTCGGGCTCGCGAGCACAGTTGTCGATCGTCGTACGACCCTCGGCGAACACTGCGGCAGTGAGCAGGTTCTCGGTGGCTCCGACGCTCGGAAAGTCGAAGGTGATGTCAGCACCGTGGAGGCGCTCGCAGCGGGCTTCGAGGTACTCGTCGGTGAACTTGAACTCGGCACCCATGGCTTTGAGACCGCTGATATGCATGTCGATCGGTCGAGCGCCGAAGTCGTCGCCACCCGGCATCGACAGGCGAACCTCCCCACACCGAGTGAGGAGTGGCCCAAGCACGTTGATCGACGCGCGGATCTTCTCGACGAGTTCGTAGGGAGCGACCGGTGTGATCTGACCGGTGTTGGTCAGTAACAGCTGGCCGGGTGCGGGCCGCTGCATATTGACACCGAGTGCAGCGAGCAACTCACCCATGATCGTGACGTCGACAATGTCGGGCACGTTGGTCAGTTCGAACGTGCCATCAGTGAGCAACGTGGTCGCCATCAACTTCAGCACCGAGTTTTTTGCGCCCGGCACGTGGACGGTGCCCTTGATCGGACCCGAGCCACGCACGACGAACGTTTCGGTGTCGGCTCCAGTACTCATGACCCCCAGTATGCTCGGCCCGTGGAGCCCGGCGGTCGCATCGTGACCCGAACCTGGCCGCATGACAACGAACACATCGCATCGATCACGGTGGCCCGTGACGACGTCGTTCTCGAAGAGGCATCGGCGACCGAGCCGGGTGTCTTCAATCAGGTCCACGGGCCCTTCTCCACGTACCAGCGACACGTCGAGGTCAGCCCAGACGCAATCACCGAGACCACCACGTACCGACTGACAATTCCGTGGTTCGGTTGGCTCTTCCGCATCCCTATCAAGCAGGTGCTCCGCCGCCGAGTGTCGCACCGCGGCTGGTGGTCACCGCCTGATCGGCTTGACGCCACACAGGTGCTCGTGATCGGTTTGCTGGCCGCTGCATCGATGAGCGCAGCCTTCATCAACACGCTGTTCACACAGACCGCCAAGTTCGCTGCCGACGACTTCGGGGTCGGCGACTCCGGTGTCGGCTACGCAGGAGCGATTGTGCGCGCCGGCATCATCGTGGCGCTGCCTGCAGCAGTGCTCGCCGATCGGATTGGTCGGCGACGTGTGATGGTTGCGGTCGCGTGGATTGCGCCCCTGCTGTCGATCCTCGGTGCCGCGGCACCCAATTTCGCCGTGCTCGTTGGCACCCAGACGCTCGCCCGCCCGATGGGCATCGCTCTCTCGTTTCTGGTCGGCGTCATGGCCGCCGAAGAGGTACCAAAAAACACCAGGGCCTACGCGATCAGCGTTCTCGCGATGGCCAGCGGCTTCGGCGCGGGAATTGCGGTCTCGTCACTGGCGCTCGCCGACCTCGGTCCAGGCGCGTGGCGCCTCGTGTACGTCGTCTCAGCAATCTGGTGCATCGTGGCGCTCGACCTGACGCGCCGGCTCCCAGAAACCCGCCGATTTGTGGCAGCAGCCGTCGAACGCACAGCACCACGCGTCCCACTCGACCGCAAGCGCATGGCGCTGCTCGGCTCCGTGGCGTTCATCGGCAACATCTTCATCTCGCCCGCCAGCTTCTTCCAGAACAGCTACCTCAGCGACGTGCGCGGCTATTCGGCGGGGCTGATCGGCCTTTTCTCACTCGTCGTCGGTACACCCGCTGCGATCGGCCTAATCATCGGTGGTCGGTTCGCCGACACGCATGGTCGTAAACCGCTGATCGCTGTCGCGCTGCCCCTCTCCACGCTTGCCGTCGTGCTGGCGTTCGCGTTCGGCGGACCGATCCTGTGGGCGTTCTCGTTCCTTGCCGGCATCACCGGCAGCATGGTGTTCCCGGCAATGGCGGTGTACCGCACCGAGCTCTTCCCGACCGGCAACCGCACACGTGCCGCGGGCATCATCACGGCGCTCGCGCTGCTCGGTGGAATCGGTGGCCTGATCGGCACCGGGCAGCTCATCGACGCTGGCTGGTCGTACGGCACGGTGATGGGAATGTTCGCCCTGGCCCAAGTCGTCGTCACGATCATCGTCATCACGTCGTACCCCGAGACCGCGCACCAAGAACTCGAAGACCTCAACCCAGAAGACGCCACCCTCATCATCGCCGGCGGGTAACGCTGTCACACTTTGGTCCGCTGTCACACTTTGGTCCGCTGTCACACTTTGGTCTGACCGGAGTGTGACAGAAACCAAGCAGATTCTGGTGTGACAGGTCTGACAGTGAGTGAGCGGGCTATGTCGGTGTGTCGGCGAGCGGTGTCGTGGAGAGCACGACGGGCCCATCGTTGGTGACCAGAACCTGTTGCTCGAGTTTGACCGATTCTCGTGCTCCGGATTCGCTGGCGAGGCTCTCGACGCACAGCACCATGCCGGCTTCAATGACGCCGTCGTAGCCGCCGATGTCGAAGTGATCTTGGTTCAGAATCAACGGGTATTCGTTGCAGAGACCAATGCCGTGGGCAATGCATGCATTGGTCAGCGAGTGGTAGGGCTCGGGTGGGAGGAGCGCGTGTTCGACGACGTCTCGGAAGGTGTTGCCGGGTTGCATCAGTTCGATGTTGTGTTGGACCTGTTGGTACGCAGCGTCATAGATCCGGCGTTGTTCGTCGGTTGGTGCGTCATCACCGGCGAGCCAGGTGCGTGAAATGTCGATCGAGTAACCCCCGACGCCGATCATGTCGGTGTCGAAGGCGACGAGGTCGCCGCCCTCGATGACCTTGTTCGAGCATTCTTGATACCAGGGGTTGGTGTGTTGTCCGGACGTGAGGAGTCGGGTTTCGAACCACTCGCCTCCGGCCTCGATGTTCGCGGCGTGCAGGTGGGCCCACAGTTGTTGTTCGGTGATACCTGGTCGCAGGGCGTCGCGCATTCGAGCGATGCCGTCATCGCAGGCCGCCATCGCAGAGCTGATCATGGCGACTTCTTCAGGCGTCTTGATGACCTTGGCACGGTCGGCGACGGCTTGTCCGTCGATGACGTCGACGCCGTGGCGTTGCAACGCGTGAAGTCCGGCTGGATCGAGGCGGTCGACAGCAAGTCGTCGACGTCCCGTCGTGCTCGGGCCGAGCAGTGCAACAATCTCTTGGGCCCAGTTGGTGGCGAACTCGTCAACTCGGGGGCCAGCAACGAAGTGATACCAGCTGATGGCGTTGCGAACTTCAGCGACGTTGTGGTGCCCGTCGGAGAGGTGCTCGCAGCCCTTGAAGTCGAACAGCACAACCGGCCCCATGACGGGGACGTACGCATATCGACACGGGTTGTGTAGGGAGTAGACCTGCATATTCGACGTGCCAGTCGCGTAGCGGATGTTGATCGGGTCGTAGAAAACACCGGCATCGCACTCGGCAGCGGCGAGCGCTGCGCGGAGCCGCTCCAGTCGACCCGACTCCAGTGCGGTGGCGTCGGGTGCTGTTATTCCGGGTGAGCTGGTATTGAGCGAGCTGGTCTTGAGCGAGCCCGTTGTGAGCGAAGTGGCCGTCACAGCATCAGTCCGTCGTTGGATTGGAGCTTGGACTGCTCTGCGACCAGGTGGGCTTCGGTGACCCGACCGTAGACGGCACGAGTGCGGTCAACGGGGCCGATCACGCCGGGTCGATCGGCATAGCTGAGAACAGCGACGTGGCGATCAGTTGTTCCAGTCACTTTGCCGACCTTGTGCAACGAGTAACGGCCGAGGAAGATCTGGAGGTCGCCGGGCCGCAGATCAACCCGACGGATCGAGGGATGTTCGGGGTCGGCGAGCACGGCACCAAGGCCTTCGATGTTCTCGTCGCCAGGCCGACGAAGGTTTGGGACGTAGCAGAACAGACCCCCGGCGTCGGGTTGTTGCGTCATCAGGGTGACGACGTATTCGTTCGTGTCGTAGTGCCAGGAGAGTTCGTTGCCGGGAGGCACCACCGTGGCGATGAGGCCAGCAAGCGGGTCGGCGTACTCGAAGATGCTTTCGGCGCCGACGCAGTCCTTCACGAACGCCTTGAACTTCGGTGACGCGTAGAGCCGGTGCGCGACGGTGTGGGGCCCAATCATGTCGCGGGTGATGTGGCCCGTCCCGCGCCGAAAGGTCAGCCGACGCGGGTCATCGAGGGCGAGCTCTGCTTCGAGTCCTGGTCGGGAGTAGACGGTGCAACTCTCGTATCGAATTGGCACGCCACGCGCCAGGTCGGCAATCTCGGCGCCAGCCGTCCGTCGCGCTTGTGGTCGCAGGAAGTCGCGCAGCGTCAGACATCCGTGCTGGGCGATCTCACCGCGGCACTGGTCAACGAGCGCAGTCCATGCCGTCGAGTCGGGGTCGTTGAGTGGATAGCGGGTCGTATCGACGAGGTCGTCGAGCCACCCGAGTTCGGCGTCCGCGTACTGAATTTCCTGAGGCATAGCCAGATAGTGCGTCTCAACAGGGACTATTTGTCCAACGCATGTTGAACACATAACCCATGCACCAGGTGCATGTAACCTGTTCAGGTGGTACTTCGACTCGATATTCGACACTACGAAACCGTCGCAGCAATCATCGAACACGCCACGGTGACCAGCGCAGCGGTGGCGTTATCGATCAGCCAGTCAGCGCTCAGTCATCGACTGGCCGACGCGGAGCAACGCATGGGCGTCAAGCTGTTTGACCGCGGGCCCGGTCGCCGACTGCAGCCCACCGAGGCGGGCACCGTCGTCCAGCAAGCCGCCACGCTCGCGCTCGCAGAGTTGCAACGTTGCGAGGACGACGTGCTCCGGTCAGCGGGCCGATACAGCGCAACGGTTCGCGTCGCAGTCGAAACGTACGAGACCTACCATTGGTTCGCGCCGTTCCGCAGCCACCTGAGGGCCACTCACCCAACCATCGATGTGCAACTCGTCGTGATGGGCGCAGCCGCCGGTCGAAGCCTGGATCTGCGCGAGGTCGACATCGTGATCGCTCCCGGCAATCCGATCGGAGCACTCGCTTTTGTGCCGCTCTTCGTCGACGAACTGGCGGTGATAGTCGCCCCGACGCATCGCCTCGCCGACCGCAGTTCGGTCAGACCCCACGAACTCACCGACGAGAGCTATCTGACCTATAGCCGGGTGACCACGCCAGGATTCGAACACGAACGCTTCCTCAGCAAAGCAGAAATACGGCCACGGCTCATCACCGTCATCGGACACGTCAGCGCAATCGCCGAACTCGTGGCAGCAAACGCAGGCTTCAGCGTCCTCAGCCGCTGGGCGATGACCTCGATGATCGAATCAGGCCGCCTCACAGCGGTGCGCTGCGGCACCGACGGACTCCCGGTGCAATGGCATGCGCTGATGCGCGCCAACGAACCAACCGCCTCGGCTACTCGCGACGTTGCCGACCTCTTGGCAACGCATCTGTCGCCACCGGTTCACTGAAGGACTGCGGCGAGCGCGTCACACTTTGGTCTGACCTCGGTGTGACAACCTCGGCAGCATTGGGGGCTGTCGGGTAATCCGTTGTACGAACTCGGCAACGGCGTCAGCAATCAGGGCGTCTCGTCCTTTGAGGTCGTGGCGGGCGCCGTCGAGCCAGATGTGTTCGACCGAAGCGGAGATCGTCGCGGTCCACTGCTCGAGTTCCTCAGGCGTGCCGAACTCGTCTTTGGTGCCAGAGATGAAGAGACAGGGCACGGTGATGTCGGGCAAATGTTCGACGCGCAGCTTGTCGGGTTTCTTTGGTGGATGGAGGGGGTAGCCGAGCAGCACGAGCGCTGCGAGGTTCTTCACCGGGCCCGCCCCATCGACATCAGCAGCAACCATCGAGGCCATCCGCCCGCCCATCGAGTGGCCACCCATGATCAGCGGACTCCGGCGGCGAGAGATCTTGGTGAGGTCATCGCGAATCGACGCCATCAGCTTCGGTGCACGGTCAGGCGGCCCCGTCCGGCTTTCCTTCCGGTACGGGAAATCAAGTCGGCTGGTCCGTGCTGTCACTCGGTTTTCGATTGCCAGGAGCCGGGCGTGATGACGGTCGGACCCGGCACCCGGGTACAGAAAGACGCTCGGGGCAGCCATGCTGGGCTGGCTCAGCCTTTGGCGCTGAGGATGCGACGTGCTTCAGCCAGGTCGCTCATCGCCTTTGCCGCGTGGTCGCGATCACCGCCATGGTCGGGGTGCACATCACGCATCCCCTTGCGGAACTTCGAGGTGACCTCGCGCTTTGACGGCTTCTTGCTGCCGAGTTCGAATCCGAGGGTACTGAGGGCCCACCCGAGTGGGTCAGCGAGCGCTTCAAGAGTGGTCGTCTGCGATCCGGCGAGGTGAGCAATGAACGATGCTCCAATTGGGCCGCGCCATCTCGACGCCTTCTGCAGGACGTCTGCGGCGTTGCGCCGATATTCGGGTGCGAGGCGTTCCGCTGCATAGATCGCGCCAAGAACCTGGCTCAGATCGGTTCCGTTGCTGTTGAAATCGAACGAGATCTCGTCGCCGTCACCGATCAAGCGATGGTTGCTGACGGCGAGCCCATGGCGGTCGACCTGAAAACGGTGGCGGAGCCGCGGCTGCACGATTCGTCCGCCCTGGCCGACCTCGAGAATCAACCGGTGGACATCGGCAGCCTGATCATCGTTGAGGCCTCCGAGATGCGCCGCCACGACCGAACCCAGCAGCAGGCCACCGAAGCCCGGCGCCGGATCGACAGGCAGCACCATGTGGCCGAGAGCAACACGGCGCGTCGGCACGGCGGGCCGGGTGTGAAAGATCTCCAGCTCGGCGAGGAGCACGGTCAACGATGAGCTCGTTCGTCAGGTCAGATCGTCGAGTCAGACGTACGGTCGCAGCAGCGAACGAAGTTCTTGCGCCAAGCCGATGATGTCGGAGCCGTCGGCTTCTTCATCCTTGCCAGCCTTGGAACCCTCGGCGTCAGCCATGACTCGCTCGACGATTCGATCGACACCTGCAACGGCGCCAGCCCATGTTCGCTGAGCAAGCGCATACGGCGGGTGCATTTTGTCGATGAGCTGGGAGAGTTCGATCAGCTGCGTGCGGGACTTCGCATCGAACGGGTCTTTCGCCAGCTTGTCGGCAGCGAGGAAGATGGTGCTCAACGAGCCTTCCGGCGGCTCGTTGTCACCAGACTGGTCGGCGTTCATCAGCTCACCGCCTTCGATTGCATCGAGCAGGTCGTCGACAGCGTCTTCGGCTTCGACAGCGACCACGACGGCGTGGCCTTCCCAGCGATGCGGTACTTCTGATTCGACCAGCGCCTCGCTCAGCACCGCTCGGTCGGCGTCGGTCCATTCGTCGAGGTTGAACTCGGTCGATTCGGCGTCGGTTTCGAGCACAATCGGAAACGGGCCGAGCTCTTCTTCGAGCCGCTCGAAGATGGCGTCGACCTTTTCTTCATGCGTTTCGGGCACGATGAGCTCGCTACCGTCCCATGCATGGGGGACCAGCGCTTGGGCCATTGCCTCTGCCAGCTCAGCCTGCTGGTCGAGTGTCCACACGTCGACGTTGTAATGGACCTTGGCGACGTCTGGGTCGTTGGGATCAAAGTCCATCGTCTCGCCGGAACCGGCGGTTTCGTTCTGTTGTTCGGCGCCGCCGCCTCTGCTTACAAATGCCACAAGTGCACGCTACCTGCGGTCAGCGCGTGAGTGCTGTCAGAAACGCTTCCGTTCGCTCGTATTCATCTCGAATATTGGCCGGATCGCGGAATCCGTGCCCCTCACCGTCGTAGACGACGAACTCGACCTGACCGCCGCTCGACCGAATCGCTTCGACGACGGTTTCGCTCTGACTGATCGGCACAACGGGATCGTCGCTGCCGTGAAAGAGCAGCAGTGGTGCGTCGATGCGACCAGCGCGGTGCAGCGGCGACAGCTCGTCGTACCGCTCCCAGCCAACAACTGCGGGTTCGCCGACCAGCGTGTCGCAGTAGTGGGCTTCAAAGCGATGCGTCACCCTGGTCAGTGCCCGGAGATCACTGACCGGATACGAGGCCACACCACCGGCAACCAGGTCAGGATGGTCGGCAAGGACACCGAGCACGGTGAGACCACCGGACGATCCGCCCATCACCACACTGGTTGCCGGAGTCGCCCAGCCAGCAGCGTGACCATGCGCGATGAGTGCCGCTGTGTCGTCGACGTCGAAGCGACCCCACCCGCCGTTGAGCGCCTGCTGGAATTGGCGTCCATGCCCGGTCGTCCCCCGTGGATCAACGACCAGCACATCCCAGCCGCGACTCCACCAATATGAGATGCGGGGGCGAAAGTCCGCCTGCCACTGGTCCGTCGGCCCGCCGTGCACCCATGCCAGCAACTTCCCATTGCCTGCTGCATACCGCCGAGCAAACAGTCCATCGACCTCGATCACCTCGGGTTCGGGCAGCTCGAACTGCTGCCAGCCATCGGCGGGCCCCACGGCCAACACCGTGCGAGGCGGTTTGACGTCGAGGTCGCTCACGTCGTAGGTCACGATCTGCGTCGGTGTTACCGCACCGGTCCGCAGCGCAACGACGGTGTTGCCGTGCCAGCTCAGTTGACCGTGACCGCCCTTTCCAATGTTCGTGACGGCGCCGGTCGACCGCTCGACAACAATCAGTCGACCGAAGCCACGTTCGTTGCGGCACAGCGCAATCTGTTTTTCGTCGGGCGACAGAGCAAAGCTGCGCTGCCCCATTCCCCAGGTCGGCCCGGCCTGCTCGAATGCTTCGGCAAGGACCGGTTTGTCGTCGAGGTACACGTTGAGCCATCCGCTGGCATCGTGGACAACCGCAGTGCTCCCGGCGCTGATGAAGCGCGGCTGCTGGACCGCTGCGCCTTCCGGTCGCCACCGTTCACACGTGCCGTCAACGAGTACACACGTCACCCTGTGCGCAGCGTCCCACGGCATGGCTGGCGGGCTCCACCCCTGCCAGACAGCCGCCGACGAGTCAGGTGCCAGCTCAGGATCGAAACAAAAAGCGTCGCCGCCATCATCGAGGCGCCGCAGTGCTCGCGACCCGAGCTGCACTTTCCATACTTCGGCCTCATCGACGATGAACACCACGACCGAACCATCCGTCGACGGAGCTCGGCACTCACGTTCGAGTTCGGTGATCGGTTCGGGACGACCACCAACCGGCTGCCACCACAGCTCGCCGTCATTGGCCGCGTAGACCACACCGGTGCCGTCCGGGTGCCAATCGAAGCACCCGCCGCCTGTACCCCGACCGGGGGCTGGGTCGGGCCCGGTGCTCAGCGCCCGCTCAGCGCCACCCTCCACGGGCACGGTCATGATCGCTGCTGCGCCACGCCACCGCTGCACGAATGCAACGGTCTGCCCATCAGGGGAAATCTTCGGCTCGGTGAGGTCGCGGCCGGCGGTCAACAGCTCCAGAGGGACGTGCACACAGCGATGTTATGACCGGACGCGAAACCCTGTCGCTCATCGTCAACCAGCTCACGAGCGGCGGGTGGTCTGGGTCAATCGCCTCACCACCGATAATGTGCGGAAATGTCCGCACGCGAGAATCCTGACCGCAACCTGGCGATGGAGCTCGTACGAGCGACCGAATCTGCATGCCTCGCCGCTGCCCGATGGGTTGGGCGCGGCGACAAGAACGCGGCTGACGGTGCGGCCGTCAATGCAATGCGCCTCTCGCTGTCCACGGTCGCGATGAGCGGCACCGTCATCATTGGCGAGGGCGAAAAAGATGATGCTCCCATGCTCTACAACGGCGAAGAAGTCGGCGATGGTAGCCAGCCGGAGGTCGATGTGGCAGTCGACCCGATCGACGGTACGACACTCACCGCGCTTGGTAAGACCAACGCCTTGGCAGTCATCGCCGTCGCAGATCGCGGTTCAATGCTCGACCCCGGTCCGTCGTATTACATGAACAAGATCGCCGTCGGCCCCGATGCCGTCGGAGCAATCGATATCACCGCCAGCGCCACGCAGAACCTCCGCTGGATCGCGAAGGCAACACGCAAGGACATCGGCGATCTGACCTGCGTAATCCTCGATCGGCCGCGCCACGCCGAGCTGATCGCCGAGGTCCGCGCCAGCGGCTGCCGTATTCGCCTCATCACCGACGGCGACGTCTACGGCTCGGTGGCGACCTGCTGGCCCGATGCCGGCGTCGACGTCCTGATGGGCATCGGCGGCACGCCCGAGGCCGTGATCTCCGCTGCCGCCATGAAGGCAATGCAGGGTGAGATCCAGTGCCAGTTTTCTCCGCAAAGCGACGCCGAGATGACCGCCATGATCGACGCCGGGTTCGACCTCAATCGCATTCTGATGCAGGACGATCTGATCACCAGCGACAACTGCTTCTTTGCAGCGACCGGCCTCACGGACGGCGCGCTCCTTCGGGGCGTGCGGTTCGACAAACAGGGCGCCCGCACACAGAGTCTCGTGATGCGCTCGCGGAGTGGAACCGTCCGCATGATCGACGCCCGCCACCGCGTGTCGAAGCTCCGCGAGTTCGCCGCCATCGACTACTGACCCGCCTCGAGGCTTCTGATCCACATCAAACGGTCACAGCGTCCGCGCGAGTCTCCGCCCGATACGGGGCCTCGGCGTACCAGAAAAACCGAGGACTACACGGCGGATCTCGTCGAGTTGTTCTTCGACGTGGCGTTCGTCTTTGCGTTCAGCCAGATCGTCCACATGCTGGTTGTGCACCCCGATTGGGAGCACATCAGCAAGGCCCGACGACTCACGTATTCACCACAGCAACGGCTGAAACGCGGCGGCCGGTCAGTTGTCGAGCAGGCTCCGCCGGAGCCACTGGAACACGCGCCACCCGGTAAGTTCGCCCGCCATCGTGTCGGCAGCAATCGCCGCCGCCTCGTCGCTGATTGCCCGGCCATTCGGCGCCTTCACGTGCACCTCGGCAACGCGTTCGGCCATCACGAACCAGCCGACCGCCTCTTCCACGGTGCGCCCGACAGTGAGCAGGCCGTGGTTGCGCAGAATGCACAGTTTCGCCGCACCGAGCGATGCCGCGATTCGCTTGCCGCCATCAGTGGAAAGGATTTCAACTTCTTCGTCGTCGAAGAGCGCCTGGTCAAAGACGAACGCCATGGACTCTTGGCTGAGCGCACGAAACAGCTCGACGTTCGCCGACCAGGGCGTACCGAACTGGGTGTGCGTGTGACAGGCGCTCACCACGTCAGGGCGGGCTTCGAGGAGCGGCGCATGAATGTTGTAACCCGCCGTATTGACCGCACCGGTTGGGTTGCCGTCGGCATCGACAACGTCGCCACCCGGCCCGACAAGGACGAGTAGTTCCGGCGTGGCGGCGCTGAACGGGACACCCCAGTCGAGCAACCAAAAGTGATCGGTCAGAATTGGGTCACGCGCCGAGACGTGACCGTCACCGAGCTGCCCCCAACGTTGCGCGCCAAAGATGCGATACCCCAAGGCACACATCTCTTTGCGATGAGCACGCTCTGATTCAGGTGAGCGCACGGTGTCGTACGCGTCGACGCCAGGGAAATCCGGGTAGGAATCGCTCATATCCCGATCGTATGCGTTCTACGCTGAACAGATGGATCCGGATCTGATCGGAGCGGTGGCTGCGGTCCACCGCAGCGACGAGCACACCTTCTCCAAGGCCACATACGAATCGATCGAGTTGGTTGCCGGGCTGGGCGTGAACGGTGACGCTCACCAGGGCGCGAAGGTCAAGCACCGCTCGCGCGTGGCAGCGAACCCCGACCAGCCGAACCTCCGCCAGGTCCACCTGGTTATGAGCGAACTCCTCGACGAAGTTGCTGATGCGGGCCACAACATCGTCGCCGGCCAACTCGGTGAGAACATCACGACGACGGGGATCGACCTGATCGGTCTGCCCGTCGGTTCAATGCTCCGCATCGGCGACACAACACTCGTTGCGTTGACCGGCCTCCGCAACCCGTGCCCACAGATCAAGTCGGTCGGTGACGGCGTGATGAAGATGATGTTCATCGACGACCCGGACAATCCTGACGGGCCAAAAATCGGACGCACCGGCGTCATGGGCGTCGTCATCACAGGTGGCACCGTTGCGGCAGGCGATGCGATCAAGATCCGTTTCCCCGCTGGCCCGCTGACCCGCATGGAGAAGGTCTGACAGACGCTACGTTGGGCAGGTGCCCAAAATCGTGGATCATGTCGAGCGTCGCGGGCAACTTCTCGACGCCGCAGGCCAGGTGCTGTTGGAGCACGGCCTCGACGGGCTGACCACACGCCGGGTCACCGAAGCTGCGGGCGAAGCCAAGGGCGCTCTGTCGCACTACTTCGACAGCAAGGACGACCTCGTCCGCCAGCTGCTCGAGCGGTTCTACGACCGAATCCGCATGCGCTTGGCCGCTCGCCTGGCTGGCCTCTCCGGGCTCGATGCACTTCGCAAACTCATGCTCGAACTCCTCCCGCTCGATGACGCTCGACTGGGGGAAGCCCAGGCTGAACTGTCGTTTGTCGCTGCATCGGTTGGATCACCCGATCTTGCGGTCTGGTACCACGATCAGCGTCGCCGATTGACAAAGGTCCTGATGCGGTACACGAAGCAGGCGCAGGCTGCCGGAGAGATCGAGGCAAGCCGTTCGACAAAGGTGATCGCCAACGAGTTTCTCACGCTGATGGACGGCTTGAGCATGCAGGCCGTCCTCAACCCGTCGCCATCACATCGACGAATCCAACGGCAGCAGCTCAACTCCTTTCTCGACAGCCTGCACTGACCTGCTATTTTGGGCGAGTGCCCAGCGAACTGGATCCGACCACCATCGACGATCTTCGGACACCGGCCCTCGTCGTCGAGACATCGATCTTCGAAGCGAACTGCGCCGCGATGGATGCCGTCCTGCCAGGCAAGAAGCTCCGGCCCCACGTCAAGGCATTCAAGTCGACCGCCATGGCGCGCCGCCTCGCCGATGGCGGACACACCGGCTTCTGTGCAGCCACTCCCCTCGAAATCGAGGGGATGGTTGGAGCAGGCCTCGGCGACGACCTGCTCCTCGCCAACGAGTCACTCGACGTCGCCCGCCTCGGCGCCTTAGCTGACGACGCCAACATCACCATTGCGGTCGACTCTGACGTCACCCTCGACGCCGCCATCGCCGGTGGCATCCGAAGTGTGCTCATCGACGTCGAAATCGGCCTCCCCCGCTGTGGCTGCTCAATCGAGGACGCACCGCGGCTCGCCGAGAAGGCACGCTCGGCTGGCCTCGAGGTCCGCGGCGTGATGGGCTACGAGGGCCACTTGATGATGGTCCACGACCGCAGCGAACGCGTCGACAAGGTCGGAATGGCCACGTCGATCCTGCTCGAAGCTGCCGACCGCGTCGGCGGCGACATCGTGTCGGGTGGCGGTACCGGAACGTTTGATTCGAACACGTGGTGCACCGAAATTCAGGCCGGCAGTTATGCCCTGATGGACACCCAGTACCTGGAACTCGACCTCCCCTTCGAGTGTGCCCTGAGTGTGCTGGCCACCGTGATCTCCGTGAGCCCGAAGGGATGGATCGTCGTCGACTGCGGGCTCAAGTCGCTTGGAATGGACCACGGCAACCCCACATGGCCTGGCGGCAAGGTCTTCTTCTGCTCCGATGAGCACACGACGCTGTCGCCGACGGAGCTGACCGATTGGAAGGTCGGTGACCGCACGAGGCTTCTCCCGGCGCACGTTGATCCCACCGTTGCGAAGCACCAGCAGATGTGGGTCGTCGACGGAGACACCATCACCGACAAGTGGGACATCGACCTCCGCTTCTGGTGAACCTGTCACACTTTGGTCTGACCAAAGCGTGACAGAATTTCGAGCCGCGGTGGATCGGACAGTCAGGTCGAGGTGAGATGGCGCAGGATATCCGTATCGAGATGCTGCTCG
>NZ_JBDNIJ010000116.1:0-29430 GCF_041688325.1 Ilumatobacter sp. | reverse complement strand
CTACCTGGCGCTGAGCATCTGGTCGAGGAGCTCGTCTTGCTTCTGTTCCAGTTCGGCGATCTCGGTGATCATGCGTGAACGATGCTTTGACATGTTCTCGAAGTTGCCCTGAGCCGATCGAGCGTCGAAAGACGACGACGCTGTCTCGGCCACCATGGCCCGAATTGCCTGGTCGTCAGCGTCTTCGCCGAGGTACAGCAACTGCTCTTCGACAACCGCGAGTTCGCCGCGCAAGCCCTTCAGCCGTGTCCCTGTTTTCGCGAGCCGCCGCTCCAAAGATCGCATACCCATGCCGCAAGGCACTGTAGTCAACTCAGGCGCCGTCAGCGTCTCGACGAGGGAACCCCAACGCCGCTGCCATCAGCGTGCTGGTGGCGCGAACTGTCGAGCGGAGTTCGGCGCACGCATCTTCGCCAATGGCGGTGTACGGCAGCACTCCGAGTTCATCGGTGCGATCTTCGATCCACTGACGACCTTCGCGGCCAACGCCGGTAAAGGCTCCGTCGGCATCGAGCCAGCCGCGGACCTGCAGCGATTCGATCGCTCCGTTCCAGTCGTCGTCGGTGCGTTGGCGCGAGCTCTTCAGCACTTTGCCAGAGATCTCACCCATCGCGGCATGGGTGACCAGCGCTTCGCAGCCCGTCAGGCCCTGCGCCGTGAGTGCGGCGAGGTGCCCGTCGCCGCGAAATTCACGCAGCAAGGTCTGTGCGTGCCAGAGCACGAGATGGGGTTCGTCAGGCCACGCCAGCGACACGTGGCCAGCGAAAAGCGGGCGGCCTTCCGGATGTTCGCATGCGGCCTCGGCGGCCCGTCGTGCAATCGCTGCGGCCGGAGCGAGCCCGCTGATGGTGTCGCCCGCAAGTCGCCGGATCATCCGATCGGCGGCGGTGAATCGTGCAGCTATCAACTGAGCGGGCGATGCTGTTTCCCAGGCGCCGGCCATCGACCGGTCGACGAGCGACGGGTCGAAGTTGTAGAAGGTCGCTTTGACCACCTCGGCCGACACAGCTCCCATCGGGGCACTCCGCGACGGGAAATAGCCACTCATCCAGTTGCCGAAACCGATCGCCGCATACTCCTCGGCCGCTTCGGGCACGAAGTAAATCGCGGAGTGGATGGGTTCGGCCGTGCGCCAGGTACGGCGTCCGATGAGTGGGTCCATCGCTGCACTGTGGCAGAACGTCAGAACAATTAAGAACTTGCGTGCCCCAACTCGGACTCGAACCGAGACTGGACGGTGTTTGAGACCGTTGCCTCTGCCAATTGGGCTACTGGGGCGTGCGCAGCGAGGGTAACGCGGTCCCGAATAGTTCAGACACCTCCATGACAACGTTCCCTCGAGCTGAGTTGCCGACGGAGCATCCAAGACCAAATCGGACGGGTGTCCTGTGGGAAGATGACAATCGCTGGATGCTTTCGTTGTTACTCACGGGTAGCCGCGCGAACGCCGAGAAGCCGTCTAGCCTCGCCCCAATGCTCGCATTCACGTTCCCCGGCCAGGGGTCGCAACGGCCCGGAATGGGGCGCCCATGGCAGGGTCACGAGAGTTGGGAACTGGTCGACGAAGCCTCAGAGGTCGCCGGTCGTGATGTTGGTGCATTGTTGTGTGACGCCGACGCCGACGAGTTGAAAGACACCCGCAACGCGCAACTCGCCACGTTCGTGTCGAGCCTCATGGTGCTCGATGCTGCTGAACGACTCGGGATTGAGCCCAGCTTTTGTGCCGGTCACTCGCTCGGCGAATACACCGCCCTCACCGCTACCGGTGCGCTCGGTTTTGACGACGGCGTTCGGTTGGTCTGCGCTCGGGCAGCCGCGATGCACGACGCCGGCCTCGAACGGCCCGGCACGATGGCAGCGGTCCACGGCCTCGACGACGAACACGTTGACGTCGCGTGTCGCCGCGCCGACTCTGATGTGTGGGTCGCCAACTACAACGCCCCCGGCCAAGTCGTGATCGCTGGCTCGCCTGAGGGCGTCGAAGCCGCAAGCGTCCATGCGAAGGACCTTGGCGCAAAACGCGTCATGACCCTCCCGGTCTCCGGCGCGTTCCACACACCCTTCATGACCGCAGCCCGCGATCGACTCCGGGCTGCCCTCGCCGAAGCGCAGCCTCGCGACACCGACATCCCCGTTGTGTCAAACGTCGATGCAACCGCCCACGACCGCGGCGACGAGTGGGCCAGCCTGCTCTCTGCCCAGCTATCGAGCCCAGTTCGCTGGAAGCAGAGCCTGCTGACCCTCTCCGATGCGGGCGTCATTGACTTTGCCGAACTCGGCCCCGGCGGCGTGCTCACCGGCATGGCCAAGCGGACGGTCAAAGACGCGCGAACCATCTCGGTCGCCACTCCTGAGGACCTCGACAAACTGCTCGAATGGGTCACCGCTGGCTCCCCCACGGGCGGCGCGCAACTCGACGGCGAACATCTCTTCGCCACCGAGCGCATCGTGGTCAGCCCCGCCGCTGGCATTTTCACACTCCTCGGGAATCTGTCCGAGGGTTCGCCAATCGAAGTCGGCACGATCATTGGTCACGTCGCCGAACAGGAAGTCCGCTCGCCGTTTGCCGGACTACTCCAGAGCTACATCGCTGTCGACACCGAGCGAGTCACTGCTCGCCAACCCATCGCCTGGCTCCGCACGAGCTGAAGCCAATCGGGAGGAAACACCCATGCCAGCAACACGCGAAGGCGTACGCGGCGCCGTCATCACCGGATGGGGCTCCGCCCTGCCCGAAAAGGTTCTGACGAACCACGACCTCGAAAAAATGTTCGACACCGATCACGACTGGATCGTCGATCGCAGCGGCATCCATCAGCGGCATGTGGGCGGACTCACGAGCGCACTGTCGATCGAATCCGGCCGCCAAGCACTCGAAATGTCCGGCGTCGACCTCGCCGACATCGATGCTCTGGTGCTCGCCACCACGACACCTGACCGCGCTGTTCCGGCAACCGCATCAACCGTCCAGCACGCGCTTGGCTTACGATGCGGCGCGTTCGACCTCAACGCGGCCTGCTCCGGATGGGTATACGGCCTCATCAACGCCCACGGTCTCATTGCGATGGGCGCCGAGAAGGTGCTGTTGATCGGCACCGACACGCTCTCCAACATCACCGACTGGACCGATCGCGGAACGGCAATCCTTTTCGCCGACGGGTCGGCCGCCTCGGTGATCGAAGCCGTCGACGGGCCCGGCCAAATGCTCGGTTGGGACCTCGACAGCGACGGCAGCGCCGAAAAATATCTCTACGCCGAACTCGGTGGAAACCTACTGATGGAAGGCCGCGAGGTCTTCCGGCGCGCCGTGCGCATCATGGTCGACTCGGCCACCAAATCAATGAAGCATGCTGGTGTGTCGATCGATGACATCGCCCTTGTCGTCCCCCACCAGGCCAACATCCGCATCATCTCGGCGTCCATGGATCGACTCGGCCTGTCGATGGACAAGGCCGCCATCGTCCTGGATCGCACTGGCAACACGTCGTCAGCCTCGATCCCCCTCGCCCTTAACGACGCGCTCGACAATGGCCGCATCAGCGATGGCGATCTCGTCCTCTTTGTCGGCTTCGGGGCGGGCATGTCAGCGGCAAGCGCGATCGTCCGCTGGACCACCACCGCACAGGAGCACACGAAATGAGCGACCCTTCACCTGCTGCACCCGCTGCAGGACGCATCGTGCTCATCACCGGGGGTTCGCGTGGTATCGGCCTTGCATGCGCCGAACGGTTCGCTGCCCAGGGCGACCGCGTTGCGGTCACCTACAACTCCTCTCCGCCGCCCGAAGGATTCTTCGGCGTCAAGTGCAACGTCACGTCGACCGAAGAAGTCGACGCCGCGTTCACCGCCGTCGAAGAACATTTCGGTGGTTCTGTCGAAGTGCTCGTCTCGAACGCCGGCGTCACGAAAGATGGCCTGCTTCTGCGCATGAGCGAAGACGACTTCGCATCCGTCCTCGACGCGAACCTCACTGCCTCGTACCGCGTTGCCAAGCGGGCCGCAAAGGGCATGTTGAAGGCACGCAGCGGACGCATCATCTTGATGTCATCGGTTGTCGGCATGCTTGGCTCGGCAGGCCAGTCCAACTACTCGGCATCGAAGGCCGGCCTCGTCGGCTTCGCCCGCTCGCTCGCTCGCGAACTCGGTTCACGATCGATCACGGTCAACGTCGTCGCTCCCGGCCCTGTCGAAACAGACATGACCGCTGCGCTCACCGCCGATCAACTCGCGAATATCACCGCCGCCGTCCCGCTTCGACGCATGGCCCAAGCTGCCGAAATCGCAGGTGCCGTTGCATTCCTTTCTGGCCCTGACGCCGCCTACATAACGGGCGCTGTCGTGCCCGTCGACGGTGGCCTCGGAATGGGTCACTGACCACGCCATGGTCAGAAGCCGCTTGTGACCAGGTCACACCTCTAGAATCTCAAATCAACACCCAACCAAATGGAGACCCCGCAATGAATGAAGAACTGTTCGCCCGTTTCCGCAAGTGCGCCGTCGAGGTGCTCTCGGTCGAAGAATCCGCAGTCGTCATGGACGCCAAGTTCGGCGACGACCTCGATGCCGACAGCCTCGACCTCGTCGAGCTCGTTATGGCGCTCGAAGAAGAATTCGACATCTCTGTGCCCGAGGAAGACCTCGAAGGCGTCGAGACCGTCAAAAACGCCTACGACCTCGTCACCGGCAAGCTCTGATGGCAGGCGACCGTCGGGTCGCCGTCACTGGTCTGGGTGTCGTTGCTCCGGCCGGCATCGGGGCCAAAGATTTTTGGGCCGGTTTGAACGGCCCGTCCGCGCGCCAGGGCCAGACCATTGTGTTCGAAGATTGGGACCCGTCCCCCTACTTCGACAGTCCCAAGCAGTCGCGCCGCGCCGACCGTGTCGAGCAGTTCGCGCTCGCTGCGGCTGGCCAAGCCTTCGATGACGTCGGAGGCGTTGACGCCATCGGCATCGACGCAAGCCGGTTCGGCACGATCTTCGCCACCGGTGTCGGTGGACTCCACACGCTCGAAGAGCAGATCGCCATTCGCATTGCCAAGGGCGAGCGACGCGTGTCGCCATTTCTCGTGCCGATGATGATGTCGAACGCGCCGGGCGCATCGATCTCGATGCGCTACGGACTCCGCGGCCAGAGCGAAACCATCGTCACCGCATGTGCGGCGGGCAGCCATGCCATCAACTACGCCGCTCGCCTTATCAAGTGGGGCATTCTCGACGCAGCCGTCACCGGCGGCTCCGAAGCAGCGGGCACACCGACCGGCATTGCCGGTTTCGCCAACATGACCGCCCTGTCGACTGCCGGCATCAGCCGCCCCTTCGACGCAGACCGCGACGGATTCGTCATGGGCGAAGGTTCAGCGGTCTTCATTCTCGAAGAGTGGTCCGCTGCCGAGGCACGCGGCGCCAACATCATCGGCGAGATTCTCGGTGGAGCAAGCAACGCCGACGCACACCACATCACCGCACCTGCACCCGGCGGAGTCGGCGCAATCGCCTGCATCGAGCAGGCCCTGGCCGAGTCAGGTCTCCTGCCCGCAGACATCAAGCAGGTCAACGCACACGGCACGTCCACGCCACTCAACGACGCTGCTGAAGCCGCTGCGCTCTCGCACGTGTTCGGTGACCGAGGGGTCCCAGTCGTATCGACCAAGGGCATCACTGGCCACGCGCTCGGAGCCGCTGGCGCCCTCGAAGCCGCCGCAGCGCTGCTGTCGATCGAGCACCGTTTGATCCCACCGACCGCCAACACGGTCAATCTCGATCCTCGGATGACCATCGATCTCGTGCACGGCGAAGGTCGCGTCTGGGAGCCTGGGCCCGTGCTGAGCACGAACTTCGGGTTTGGTGGGCATAACGGGGCTGTCGTCATCGCTCCGGCCTGACGCAGCGCTCGGTCTTCCCACTCCGGCTCACGGGTCCTGTCGTCATCTCTCCTGCCTGACGCAGCGCTCGGCTCCCATTCCGGCTCACGGGTCCTGTCACCGGCAATCGATCGGGCTGCGACTCCTCGTGCCTCGTCGACGGTCCCTCTTCGATCCCCGGCGCCACCCGTTCTCCTCTCCGCTCGGCCGTTCGCAGCTTTCAGATGCGCCGAGTGATGACTCTCTCTGGCGGGATCGCGGGCTCTTTCGCTGCTATCTGTCGGCGAAGACGAACATGAGATCGCAGCTGGTGGCCAATTCGCCGTTGACGGTGACCTTGCCGTTGCCTTTGCCGGCTCTGGCTGACATGCGGCCGAGTTCGACCTCGATGAGCAACTCGTCGCCGGGGACGACCTGTCGGCGGAAGCGGGCCTTGTCGAGGCCGCCGAAGAGAGGAAGCTTGGTGGAGTAGTCGGGATGGGCGAGGACGGCGCAAGCGCCAACCTGGGCGATCGACTCGCACATCATGACGCCCGGCAGCGTTGGGCGGCCCGGAAAGTGACCCGGAAAGAAGTACTCGTCACCCGTGAGGCGCCAAATGCCACTGGCCGAGACGCCCGGGTCGATAGCGATCAGCTCATCGACCAACAAGAATGGTGGGCGGTGCGGCAGCAGGTCGATCGGGCGGGGCAGGTCGCTCATGAGGGCATTCTGCCCGTCAGCGGCGTCTGCGTGATGGTTTTGGCTGCAATGGGAGCCATTTTCATCACACAAACGCCCAACGGGCGTCAAAACGTTGCCCAGGCGCGATGATGCCCGGCTCGCAAGCGAACCGGGCATCAATCAGTACTCAGCTGTTCGGAGGATCAGCCAAGCAGAGCAGCTGCGTCCACATCCGGCGGGAGAAGAACTGCATCGATGGCGTGGATGACGCCGTTGCTTGCCGCAACGTCGGCGATGATCACGTTGGCGCCGTTGACGGTCACGCCATCAGCGGTCGACAGTGCGACGGTCTGACCTTCGACAGTGGCGACGTCACCGTCGGTCACGTCAGCAGCAAACACTTCACCCGAAACAACGTGGTACGTGAGGATCTTCACGAGCACGTCGTTGTTCTCCGGGAGCAGGAGTGCGGCGACCAGACCTTCAGGCAATGCGGCGAACGCATCGTCAGTCGGAGCAAAGACCGTGAACGGGCCTTCACCCGAGAGGGTCTCGGCAAGATCAGCTGCGGTGACGGCCGCAACGAGCGTCTGGAAGCTGCCATTGCCGACAGCGACGTCGACGATGGTGCCAACTTCGGCAGCTTCTTCTTCGGCCGGAGCGTCGGTCTCGACCGGTGCCTCGGTCTCGACAGGTGCTTCAGCTTCAGGCTCGGCCGGAGCAAGCAGAGCAGCTGCGTCCACGTCCGGCGGCAGAAGGACAGCGTCGATGGCGTGGATGACGCCGTTGCTTGCCGCAACGTCGGCGATGATCACGTTGGCGCCATTGACGGTCACGCCATCAGCGGTCGACAGTGCGACGGTCTGACCTTCGACAGTTGCGACGTCACCGTCGGTCACGTCAGCAGCAAACACTGCACCCGAAACGACGTGGTAGGTGAGGATCTTGGCGAGCGTCGCCTTGTTCTCGGGGAGCAAGAGTGCATCGACGAGGCCTGCCGGCAATGCGGCGAACGCATCGTCAGTCGGTGCAAAGACCGTGAACGGGCCGGGGCCCGACAGGGTCTCAACAAGGCCCGCTGCGGTCACTGCTGCGACCAGGGTGTCGAAGCTGCCATTGGCCACAGCGACGTCGACGATGGTGCCGACTTCCGCGGTCACTTCGGTCTCGACCGGGGCGACGTCATTTCCGTCGCTGCCACAGGCTGCGAAGGTCATCGCGCCGACGATCAAAGCGGCGGCCAGCCGCTGAGGGGTGTGCTTCATGGGGGATCTCCTTGTGAAGATAAAATGGGGGGTGTTCACGCCGCGCCATGCGACATACCCCCTCTTCGGAGCCCCGCCCACAGGCGGATGAGACTGACGTAATAAATGTTTCAGTCGGCCCCGGGGCGACGATCCGACTCGTCCGTGGGATCACTCGTGTAGCCCGGCGGGTACGTGAGTGCGAGCTCGCCAGGGGTCGGTGATCTCGCCTCGGTGGCCTCGTCGGGAAGCTCGGCCATGATCGCTTTCATGATCCGCTTCGTGTCGGCATCGACCGACTTGCCTTTCAGGTCGACCGGCTTACCTACCCGGATCCGAACTGTCGGTGGATCGGTGAGATTGAACACCTTCGGCATCCGACTCGAGCGAGGCCACACTTTCTCGGTGCCCCACAGGCCGATCGGGATGACCGTGGCCCCGGTGTCGTGTGCGAGCTGCGCTGCACCCCAGCGACCCTTCAGCTTTGTTTCGAAGAACGCTGGGCCACGCGGGATGGTGCCCTCGGGCATGATCGACACCATCTCGCCGCCGTTGAGTGCTTCGATCGCAGCCTTCATTGGTTCGTCGGAACCGGTGCCACGGTCGACACGGATGCCACCCATTGCCGCGGCGATCGGTCCAACGATCGGAGCGTCGAACACTTCCTTCTTACCGAGAAAGCGAGCTGTGCGTCCGCTCTTACCGATTGCGATCGACAGCGCCGCGACGTCGAAATAGCTGCGGTGGTTGGCGCAGAGAATGACGGGGCCCTCAGTCGGAATGTTCTGGATGCCTGAGATGTCGAAGCGTGCGTAGGGGTACGCGGCGGGACGGGCGAACTGGAGGGCCAACCGCTGCACTTCCATACCGACGACGGGGATCTTTACGACACCGGGCGACACGTCGAGGTTGAGCGTCGGCCACCGACGCGCTGCCGCCATGAACACCATCCGCGGGTCCGGGTTGACCACGGTTGGAAAACCAACGGCGTCGAGCATCGGCGTGTCGTAAACGCTGTCGGAGTATGCGTAGCTGTCGGCCAGGTTGATGCCGCGCTCGGCGGCCCATGCCGTAATCGCTTCGAGCTTGCCGGCCGACCAGACGAACGGACCGACGAGCGTGCCGTCGTAGTTGCCATCGGCGTCGACGCCGTATCGCGTTGCGACGACGTCGTCGAGGCCGAGCTTGTCGGCGAACGGTTTGACGAGGTCGTACGGGGTAGTCGTTGCCAAAACGATCGGCCGACCGGCCTCGCGGTGAGCGGCGAACGACGCGTCGGCAAACGGCTGGACCATCGAAACAAGCCGGTCTGCTACTTGTTCGGCTGCGCCGCTAACTGCCTGCTGGGATCGGCCCTTTGCCAGGGTGACCGCTTGCCGTGCAAGCGCCATCGACGGCAGCGTCTCACCGATTGCGTTGAACAGCCCGAACAGGAACTTCTCACCAGGGAACGGTTTGGACGACAGGCCTGCCATACGCATCGCTTCAGAAAACACTTCACCAGACGCTCCCGAAAGAAGCGTGCGGTCAAGGTCGAAGAAGGCGGCGCCGTAGCCGTAGGTGCTGCTGCTGGTCACATCAGCACTCTACGAGCCCCTACAGATCAGGGCCCGAAAAACGGGAAAGACCCGGATGGGGATCCGGGTCTCTCAACCTGGGATAATCCGCTGATGGGGGATCAGCTTGTGGATTTCCCGACGAGTGGAACAATGGGGGGTGTTCTCACGTCGACTTTGACTGAGGTTCTCGCTCTCAGTTTTCGTTACTCCTTCATCATGCACCGGACTGGGTGATCTGACAAGTAGATATAAACGATATCTGATATCGTTTTCAGAGATGGATGTCCGGCAGTTGTCTACGCTTGTTGCAATCGCCGACCACGGCACGTTCTCTGCCGCAGCGCGATCGCTCTACACCGTGCAATCCAACGTCTCTGCGCACATCAATCGCCTCGAGAAGGAATTAGGTGTGATCCTGGTTGATCGAGCCCACGGCGGATTGACCGAGGAGGGCGCTCGTGTGGTCGAGCGGGCACGCCGCGTGTTGAACGAGATGGACGACATCGCCGCCGACATGGCCAGCCGCCACGAAGATGTCTCCGGGCAAACCCGGCTCGGCGTTATCGGCACCACGGCTCGCTGGCTGATACCTCAGATGCTCGGGCGCCTCGGCCAAGATCACCCTGGCGTCCGGGCAGTCATCCAAGAGGGCGCAACGTCAGCGCTCGTACCGAACGTTTTGAGCGGCCAACTCAACGCCGCAATCGTACACCTGCCGATCGACGATCCAGAACTCGTGATCGAACCGCTCTTTGCCGAGGACCTGTTCCTCCTCGCAGACGAGAACCATCCGCTCGCCAGCCGCCAAACGATTCCGCTGCGCGACCTCGACCAGGTCCCGCTCCTGCTCCCCCCCATGGGCTCAGCATTGCGCAAGGTGCTTGAGCGCGCTGCAGTAAACGCCGACATCACGCTTCGGGCCCAAGCCGAGATCGATGGGGTTCGCCTGCTCGCCTCGCTGGCCTTCGACGGCTTCGGTGCAGCGATCGTTCCGGCGACCGCCGTGCCCACGTGGCTGAAGGGGTCGTTCGTCCGCATTTCGGTCCCTGAACTCCCTCGCCGTGTCGTCGCGTTCGTCCGACGCCGCCGTCCAAGCCCAAGTGCTCCGACATCCGCTGCGCTCGAAATTCTTCAAGACGTGATCCAGCAAAACGGCCACAAGCAGCCCGGCGTTCACCCTGGGACCAGCGCGATCACCCCGGCCCGAGGCGACTAACCGCCGGTCCCCTTCAAACGCACCGCGCTGGACGCGTCCCCCAGCGCAGGACACTCGTGGGGTCGATGTCCTTGTACTGTTCGAAGAGATGACGACGGCGCCCTTGCAAAACGATCGATTCGGGACTGACCGATTCACGGCATCACGTGAAGTCGCCGGCCCGAGCGACCGCTTCGGTCTCGACCGGCTGCGACCATCGGCGGCTCACGCCGATGTGCGTGATTTCGGCGAACGTTCGGTGGTCTGGGTGGAGTTCGCCGACTCCGCAGAACTGATCCGCCTGACATCCGGAACGTCGTCGCTGCTCGAAAAAGCGATCGACACCGCATGCGCTCAGCGCATGCCACTGGTCATGATCATGACCTCGGCGGGTGCTGACATCGTCGAGGGCATTGCGGCGCTGCACGGCTGGGGCCTCGTCGCCGCCGCCCTCACCCGATGCTCCGGTGTTGTCCCAACCGCGATCATCGTCGACGGGCCCGCCGTGTCGGGCCCGGCACTCCTGCTCGGGCTCGCCGACATTGCAGTCATGACCAGCACAAGCTACGCCTTCGTGCAGGGTCCAACGATGGTCGAACAGTTCACCGGCGTGGCGATCTCGACCGACGAACTTGGTGGCGCCGCCAACCATGCCCGCTACACAGGCGTCCCAAGCGCAGTCGTCGCCGACCGTGCAGCCGCTATCGAGACGGTCGAAACAATCCTGTCCTACCTCCCCGGCCACGTCGACGAAGAGCCCCCGCGGTGGCCCTGCGGCGACCCAGCCGACCGGCTCTGTCCCGAGGCCGGAAAGGAGATTCCCGAGTCGTCCACCGGGAGCTACGACGTCCGCAAGGTCGCGGCAGCGATTGCCGACGAGGACTCCGTTTTCGAACTGCGGGACCGTTGGGCTGCCAACGTAGTCACCGCCTTCGCCACCATCGATGGTCGCCCAGTCGGCATCGTTGCCAACCAGCCCATCTCGCTGGCCGGCACGCTCGACATTCCGGCCTCACAGAAGTCGGCTCGCTTCGTTTCGCTGTGCGACGCGTTCAACCTGCCAATCATCACGTTGGTCGACACACCCGGTTTCTACCCGGGCAAGGATCTCGAGTGGCGGGGCATGATCCGGCACGGCGCACAGCTCGTCTTCGCCTACGCCCAGGCAACCGTCCCTCGAATCTGCGTCATCTTGAGGAAAAGCTACGGCGGTGCATACATCGTCATGGACTCCAAGACGATGGGCAACGACCTTTGTCTTGCGTGGCCCTGGGCCGAGATCGCCGTTATGGGCGCCGGCCAGGCAGCGGCAATTCTTGCTCGCCGGTCGACGCCAGAAGAGAAGGCTGAGTTCGAGCGCGACTACGCCGAGCGACTGCTCAACCCGTACGTCGCTGCCGAGCGAGGATTCATCGACGCCGTCATCGACCCGGCCGACACCCGCCGCGAGATCTGTGCGGCGCTGTCGGTCCTCGAAGACAAGCGCGAAATGCTCATCGATCGCAAACACGGCAATTCGCCCCTCTGACTGCGCCGCTACACGAGCCGACTCGCATGGCTCAACATGTGCAAGTCAGTGGTTTCGCTACGCCCACCTCTCACGAGAACTCTGCATCGATGCAACACCGGTTGGAGCAGTTCGGTGGACGCGCAGTATCTTGATGATCTCGGGCGGGGAGACCCCTCGCCCGTGCCTATCTGTCCTGTTCGAGCCTGGAGGAAGCCATCGTGCCCGAAACCATCACCATCACCGACGATCGAACCGGCAAGACCGTCACGGTCCCCATCGAAGGTGGCGTGTTCCCGTCATCGGCGCTGCGTGAGCTCGACCCGACGCTCTATTGCTATGACCCCGCCTACTTGTCGACGGCGTCGACCAAGTCGTCGATCACCTACCTCGATGGCGAGAACGGTGTGCTCCGGTACGGCGGTTATCCGATCGAGCAACTTGCCGAGAAGTCGACCTACCTCGAAGTTGCGTACCTGCTGCTCAACGGTGAGCTGCCGAACACTGAACAGCTCACCGACTGGACGCACGACGTCACGCACCACACGTTCATCCACGAGAACATGCGCAAGAAGTTTGCTGAAGGCTTCCACTACGACGCACATCCCATGGGCATGTTCGTGTCGGCCATCGCTGCACTCGGCACTTTCTATACCGGCTCGAAAGACGTCACCGATCCTGACCAGCGGAACATCCAGATCCGCCGCCTCATTGCGAAGAGCCCGACCATCGCTGCAATGTGTTACAAGTTCTCCGTTGGCCTGCCGTACAACCAGCCCAGCAACGAGCTGTCCTACGCCGCCAACTTCTTGAACATGATGTGGAAGATCGGCGACTACGAAGTTGACCCGATCCTCGAGCGGGCCATGGACGTCCTGTTCATCCTCCACGCCGACCACGAGCAGAACTGCGGCACCACCGCAATGCGCGTCATCGGTTCCAGCCACGCTGACCCGTATTCGTCAGCAGCAGGAGCCGCCTCGGCTCTCTACGGCCCGCTCCACGGAGGCGCCAATGAGGCCGTCGTCCGCATGCTCACCGAAATCGGTTCCATCGAAAATGTTCCGGCATTCCTCGAGTCGGTCAAGAACGGCAAAGGCCGCCTGATGGGCTTCGGCCACCGGGTCTACAAGAATTTCGATCCGCGGGCCACGATCATCAAGGAGACCGCCTACAAGGTCTTCGAAGTCACCGGCAAAAACCCGCTGCTCGACATCGCGCTCAAGCTCGAAGAGGCCGCACTGGCCGACCCGTATTTCGTCGACCGCAAGCTATACCCGAACGTCGACTTTTACTCGGGCCTGATCTACCAGGCCATGGGCTTCCCGACCTCGATGTTCACGGTGCTCTTTGCCATCCCGCGCATGTCCGGTTGGCTGGCGCACTGGCAGGAACTGCTGAACGACCCGGCTCAGAAGATCAGCCGTCCCCGTCAGTGGTACGCCGGCCCCGACGAGCGCAACTACGTCGATCTCGCCAGTCGCTGAGCCCAATCGGTTTCAGTTGGGGTCAGACCCCAACTGAAATCCAAACTCTGCGACACCTGATCTTCATCATGGTGTCATGCCGAGATCATTACGCCTCGACCCGCCCGACGGCTTTCATCACATCACCAACCGGGGTGTAGATCGTCAATCTGTCTTTTTCAGCGACGCTGACAGAGTCGAATTCGGTCGGCTCCTCGGCGAGATCTGCGAAACGTTCAAGGCGAGGTGCTTGCGTATTGCCTGATGGATAATCACTTCCATCTGCTGCTGCACTGCCAGAGTGGCGGGCTGTCCGACGCAATGCAGCGACTCGGTTCTGCGTACACACGGCACGTCAACGATCGGGTCGGTCGTGATGGACCGCTCTTTCGTGGCCGATTCCATTCTCGCTTAATCGGCGATGTCCGCTATCTCGCGAACGTTGTGCGGTACATCCACCGTAATGCCCTCGTGAATGCTGTCGACGATCCATCAGACCAGGCGTACCAATCGTTCGGCGTCACCGAGCTTCGAGAAGCAGTGGATCTCGCGATCTATCAGCATTCCTCCGACGAGTTCGGAGCACTGCACTCACTCCCCCGTGTGCTCTGCCTACTGTTCGCTCAGCAGCTCCCGGACGAATCTGCCAAACGCCTCGTGGACGACCTTGGCCTCGGGAACCCAGCTGCGTTCAAGGCAGCCGTCTGGAGAGCGAACCGGCACTGCAACGATCCTCGCGTGCAACATCTCGTCGCCGTGGTCCACCGCCTTCTTGCCACACCAGTTGCAGTTGGGGTCTGACCCCAACTGCAGCTGGTGGACGTCAGAGCGTGGCGAGGACCGTGTTGAAAGTTGTGGAGGGACGCATAATGGCGCGGACCTTGGCAGGGTCAGGGAAGTAGTAGCCGCCGATGTCGGCGGGGCTTCCCTGCACCGCGCCAAGCTCTTGGACGATGGTCTGCTCGTTATCGGCAAGTGCCGCAGCAAGCGGTGCGAACTTGGCAGCAAGCGCAGGATCGTCGGTCTGGCCAGCAAGCGCCTGCGCCCAGTACATGGCGATGTAAAAGTGGCTACCGCGATTGTCGAGGCTGCCGAGCCGGCGGGCCGGCGACTTCCCGTTGGAGAGCAACAGGCCCGTCGCTGCGTCAAGCGTGTCACCGAGGATCTTCGCCGATGCGTTACCGGTTACTTCGGCGAGGTGCTCGAACGACACGGCGATGGCGAGGAACTCACCGAGGGAATCCCAACGGAGATAGTTCTCCTTGACCAACTGCTGGACGTGCTTCGGAGCCGAACCTCCTGCACCAGTCTCGAAGAGCCCGCCACCGTTGAGGAGCGGCACGATCGACAGCATCTTGGCGCTCGTACCGAGTTCGAGAATCGGGAAGAGGTCGGTGTTGTAGTCACGCAGCACGTTGCCGGTCACCGAAATGGTGTCTTGTCCGGCCCGCATCCGGTCGACGGAGTACTTGGTGGCATCGATCGGCGACATGATCTCGATCGTCAGACCATCAACGTCCCCCACCAGGTCGCGATCAGCGAGGTACGCGTTGACCTTGGTGATCAGCTGCGCATCATGCGCGCGGTTGGCGTCGAGCCAAAACACAGCGGGTGCGCCGGTAGCCCGGGCACGGCTGACGGCAAGGCGAACCCAGTCACGAATCGGCTCGTCCTTCACCTGGCAGGCACGGAAGATGTCGCCTTCCGAGACGGTCTGCTCCATCACGGTGACACCCGACGCAGCATCGACGATCCGGATTGAACCGGCCGACGGGGCTTCGAAGGTCTTGTCGTGGCTGCCGTACTCTTCGGCCTTCTGAGCCATCAGGCCGACGTTCGGGACGGTACCCATCGTGGTCGGGTCGTACGCCCCGTTGGCGATGCAGTCATCGATGACGACCTGGTAGATGCCTGCGTAGCTACTGTCCGGGATGGTCGCTTTGACATCCTGCAGGTCCCCCGCAAGGTTCCACATCTGACCCGACGTGCGAATCATGGCGGGCATCGATGCGTCGACGATGACGTCGCTCGGCACGTGCAGGTTGGTGATGCCGTTGTCCGAATCGACCATGGCGAGGTCGGGACCGTTCTCGAAAGCTGCTGCGATGTCAGCCTCGATCTCGGCCTGCTTGTCGGCAGACAGGTTCGACAGTGACGAAATCACGTTGCCAAGGCCATTGTTGGGGTTAGCCCCAGCCTCGGCGAGTGCTGCACCGTGCTTCGCGAACACGTCAGAGAAGTAAGCCCGCACAGCGTGGCCAAAGATGATCGGGTCGGACACCTTCATCATCGTCGCCTTCAGGTGCAGCGAGAACAGCACGCCCTGTTCCTTGGCGTCAGCAATCTGTGCATCGAGGAACGCGCGAAGAGCTTCGAGACTCATCACCGTGGAGTCGATCACTTCGCCGGCGAGCACCGGAACGGATTCCTTGAGCACCGTCACCAAACCGTCGGCGGCGACGTGCTCGATGCGGACAGCGCCGGCCTCGGACATCGTGACCGACTGCTCGTTATGTGCGAAGTCGCCGTCGGCCATGGTGGCGACGTGACTCTTCGATTCATTCGACCAGGCACCCATCGAGTGAGGGTTGGCCTTGGCGTACTCCTTGACGGCCTTCGGCGCACGCCGGTCGGAGTTGCCCTGGCGCAGCACCGGGTTCACGGCCGAACCCATCGTGGCGCCGTATGCAGCCTTGATTGCCTTCTCGTCGTCGGTCGTTGCGTCGTCCGGGTAGTCGGGCAGGTCGAACCCCTGCGCCTGGAGCTCAACGATCGCTGCCTTGAGCTGCGGTACCGATGCAGAGATGTTCGGGAGCTTGATGATGTTCGCCTCCGGAGTGAGTGCCATCTCGCCAAGTTCGGCGAGCGCATCCACGACACGCTGCCCCTCGGTGAGGCGGTCCGGGAAGGCGGACAGGATTCTGGCAGCGAGCGAGATGTCCCGTGTCTCAACACCGACGTCAGCCGCACCAGCAAACGCCTCGATGATCGGAAGCAACGAATACGTGGCAAGTGCAGGTGCTTCGTCGGTGAACGTGTAGATGATCTTCGAGTTGTTCATGGGGGTCTCCGAACCGGTGTGCGGGCACTGACGAGCAGACGGAACTTGTCTGCAACTTGTCTTTATCGTAGCGCAGCTTGTCACCGATCGCAGTCCGAGTCACACCACCCGGATCAAATGAAGTCCCGCGAATCAGGGTGTCGGGGCGTCAGTAAGGCGGGCTCGGCACTCCCGTCGTATCGTGGTCAGTGATGGACTTTGACTGGACCCCCGAACAGAACGCCCTCCGCGAGCAAGCACGACAGGTCGCGGCCGAGGCCGTTGCCAAGTACGGCCGGCACAACGATTCCTGGATCAACGGCTACTCGAAAAACTTTGCCCGCGACCTCGGAGCACTCGGCTGGGTCGGCATGTGCTGGCCCACAGAATTCGGTGGTGGTGGCCGCCCGCCAATCGATCGCCTCATCGTCGGCGAAGAGTTGATTGCTGCTGGTGCGCCCATTGCTGCCATGTGGTTCGCTGATCGCCAGATGGGTCCGACGCTCATCGCCTACGGCACCCCCGATCAGCAGGCCGAGTTCCTGCCCAGCATGCTCACCGGCGACACCACCTGGTGCATCGGCATGTCGGAGCCCGATTCCGGTTCCGACCTCGCATCGCTGTCCACGAGTGCCGTCCGTGACGGTGATGACTTCATCATCAACGGCCAGAAAATTTGGACGAGTTTCGGTGACGATGCCGACTACTGCTACCTCATCTGCCGCACCGACGCGTCGGGCCCGCCGCACCGGGGTATCAGCGAGATCATCATCCCCATGGACACCCCCGGCATCGAGGTCCGCCCGATCACCGACATGACGACCAACCGTCACTTCTGCGAGGTGTACTTCACCGACGCTCGCGTGCCTGCCGTCAACCTCGTCGGAGTCGAGGGCAACGCCTTCAAACAAACGATGGTGCAGCTCGAACACGAACGTGGCGGCATCGACCGACTCGTCTCGAACAAGGCCCTGTACGACCTCGCACTCGAGCGTGCCGACACGAGCGATCCTCGCGTCCGGCAAGAGATCGCCGATCTCGAAATCGGGTATCGGCTCGGCCGCATCCTGGTCACGCGCGAGGTACTGCGCCAGGCGCCCGCCGGCTTCTCAGCGGCAACGAAGTGCTTCTGCACCGAACACGAGATCAAGGTCGCCGACTTCGTCGCGAAAACCTTCGGCGCCAACGCGATGCTCTGGAGCGACGTCACCAAGGGCTTCACGTACGGGCCCGGGTACACCATCATGGGTGGCACGTCGAACATCATGCGCAACATCCTGGGCGAGCGTGTGCTCGGCCTTCCACGCGAACCGCGCTAGTACGACATGGTCGTCGTGCCGGGTGCGTTACGGGTTGATCTCGGTGCGCAGGACTACTTCGCCTGACGATTGCTGGCCCGGGTCGTCCGGCCCGGCGGCTGCCTCGAGCGTAATCGTGAACAGTTCGACGCGCTCGAGCTCGACACCGGCCCACAGCGTCACGTCGACGCCGTCGTGGAACGTTCCGACCGGGAAGAGATCGCCGTCGACTGTCTTGAGCCAGCCTGCGTAGAACGAACCGTTATCACGGCGGGGCAGGCTCGCCGCATCGAGTTCAATGCGCAGGCCGGAGTCAAACGACGTGACCGTAATGTCACCGGATTGATCGCCGATCAGTCCGGTCGGCACCAATTTCGCCGAGAACGAGTCGATGTCCTCGACACCACTGAGCCCACTGAGTAACACCAGACCGCCGAACAAAAAGCTGATCGCTGCCGCTGCACCGAGGAGCGCCGGCCGGACCCATGAGCGGCGACCGCTCGGGCCAGCCAGGGCTGCGTACGTTTCCGGAGCGTTGACCGATTCCAAACTGATGGCGTTGACGATGCGATCACCGAGGTCGTCACCCGGCAAGTCCCACAGAGTTGGATCGGCAAGCAGCGCTCCGATCTCCTCGCTGAATTCGGGAGTGAATTCGGGAGTGAATTCGGGAGTAGATTCCGCGTTGAATTCGGGGTCGTTGTCGTGCTCGCTCATCGCCGCACCCAGTTCATTGCCAACCCGTTCATTGAGAATGTCATCAACTTCCACTGTTCACTACGTCCTTCGAGCGTGATTGGTTCCCAAATCATTGCCCGGCTCACGAGTTCGGCTCCCCGAGGTGGCTAAGTCGGTTCGCCAGGCGTCGATGGGCCCGATGCGATCGTGACTTGACGGTGCCGACAGCGATATCCAAACGTTCCGCTATTTCGGCGTGTGTGTGGCCATCGATGTGCTGCATCTTGACGATCTCTCGTTCATCGGGTTCGAGACCCTCGATCGCGGCGCGAACACTCCACACCGTTTCGATCTGCTCGGCGCTCGGGGGCAAGGTCACCAGTGCGGAGTCGGCCAGGTCGGCGACTTCGAGTGACCCGGCGGGTCGGCGCTGCTCGCGACGCAGAACGTCGATCGCTGCACGCCGCGCAATGGTTGCGAGCCACGGAGCGAAATCGCGGCCCGGCTCAAACTGCTCAGCGTTGCGCCATGCCTGCAGGAACACGTGCTGGGTAACTTCCTCTGCGCGATGCCGATCTTTCAGCATGCGATTGGCCACGGTGAAGACCAGCCCACCGAAACGCTCGTACAACGCTCGGACGGCTGCCTCGTCGCCCTCGCGTAGGGCCAACGCCAGGTCGGCGTCTTCCTGCACGACGTGCACTGGGCGAAACTGTTCCATCAGACAGTCAGCGTATTCGGCCGGGTCTACGACGGAGGTGACCTGGCTCTACTCTCCGATCATGGAACATGTGCAATTCGGCCGAACCGGCCTCAAAGTCTCCCGCCTCTGCCTCGGAACGATGACGTTCGGCTTCCAGGCCGATCGTGCTACGTCGTTCGCGATCATGGACACGGCGGCCGATGCCGGCATCACGTTCTTCGACACCGCCGACATGTATCCGAATGCCGGCACGTTCGAATCGATGGGGGCAACCGAGACCATCATCGGCGAATGGATGCACGGTCGACGCGACGAGTTCGTCCTCGCCAGCAAGTGCTTTTTCCCGACCGGCAAGCAGCCATGGAAGGCAGGCAACAGTCGCCACAACATCATGCGCTCGATCGAGGCATCGTTGCGGCGATTGCAAACCGATTACCTCGATCTGTACCAGCTCCACGCATGGGATTCCACGACGCCGATCGAAGAAACACTGGGCGCCTTGGACGATTTGGTCCGCTCGGGCAAGGTCCGTTACGTCGGCTGTTCAAACATGATGGCGTGGCGGATTGCCCGTGCGGTCGGCCGAAGCGAGACATTGGGCCTCTGCAAGTTCGAGAGTGTGCAGCCTCGCTACAACCTCCTGTTCCGGGAAAACGAACGCGAGCTCTTCCCGCTGTGCGCCGAAGAAGGCCTTGCCGTCATGCCCTACAACCCGCTGGCTGGCGGGCTGCTCACGGGCAAGCACCGGGGCACCCCGACCGAGGGCACCCGCTTCACCCTCGGAACGGCAGCTGAGCGCTACCGGGAGCGGTACTGGGACGATGCGAAACTCGGCACCGTCGACGCATTCCAGCAGATCGCCGAAAATGCTGGCGTCCCAATGGCCACCCTGGCCATCCGCTGGGTCCTCGCCAACCCGGTCGTGACCTCACCGATTCTCGGTGCCAGCCGGCCCGAACAGCTCACAGCGTCGGTCGCGGCGCTCGAGACGCCGCTCGACGCCGACGTCCTGCAGCAGTTGAACGAGCTCACACACGAGTACCGCTTCGGCGACAACGAACGCTGAACGAGACGGAGCCAGAAACGACAAAAGGCCTGGTACCGGAGTACGCAGACCTTCAATCTCGTGGGCACGACAGGAATCGAACCTGCGACCTCTACCGTGTCATGGTAGCGCTCTAACCAACTGAGCTACGCGCCCGTAGCGGCAGACAAGATACCAGTTACCGACGCCGTCCCCACACAGGATCTCGACGTGATTTCTGATTGCGACATCTGGCTACGGTGGCAAGGTGACCGAACACGACCTCGCCCTCTTCCTCGTCCGAGTTGCGCTCGGCCTCACCATGGCTGCTCACGGCGCCAACAAGTTCAGGTCTGGCCTCGCCGGCGTGGCCGGTTGGTTCGACAGTATGGGGATGCGGCCTGGCGCCCTGCACGCCCGGTTCGCGGCCGGCGGCGAAGTGCTGGCCGGGCTCTTTCTGGCTGCCGGCCTGTTGACCAGCTTCGCCGCGCTCGGCTTCGTCGGCCTGATGACCGTCGCTGCGGTCACCGTGCATCTCTCGAAGGGTTTCTTCATTCTTGACGAGGGCTGGGAATACGTCTTCATCTTGGGAGTCACCGCTGTCGCCATTGCACTACTCGGCCCGGGTGGCTGGTCGATCGACCGGGCCATCGGCATCGACGACGACCTCGACGGATGGCTCGGCCTGGCGATTGCCGCCGGCGGCGGCCTGGCTGCTGCCGGGGGCCTGCTCAGCGTCTTTTATCGACCGCCCACTGGCAAGTAACTTAGACTCAGCGGATCAATCGCGGAGGCGCATCGAAATTTCGTTGGCCATCAACCGGCCCGAACGAGTGAGAACGACGCGTTCAGCATCATCAGCATGCGGCACCAGCATCCCGTCGAGCAGTTCGATGGTCGACTCGTCAAAGGCTGAGCGCTCGATGCCGTCGCGTGTCCGCAACACCAGTTGCTGGCCTTCGACCCGACGAACGTCAGCGTCGAGGGTCTCAGATGCTGCTTCGACCGACTCCCCCGCTGCGACGAGATCGATATAGCGGTCAGGCGTCCGAACGTTCCACCAGCGCCGGCCGTTGTGGTGCGAGTGCGCTGCGCAACCGAAGCCCCGGTAATTCTGCTGGCGCCAATAGAGGAAGTTGTGCTTTGACTCGTGACCGGGCCGAGACCAGTTCGACACCTCGTAGTTGACAAGGCCCTCCGCAGCGAATCGCTCGTCGACCAACTCGTACTTGTCTGCCTGGTCGTCGTCGTCAGGGTGCCGAGCGGGCTGATCCGCAAGCGGCGTTCCAGCCTCGACAGTGAGGCCGTAGGCCGACACATGTGGCGGTTCGTGGCTCAATGCGCCCTCGACAGTCTCTTCCCAGTCGCTGAGCGACTCCCCTGCTGCCCCGTAGATGAGGTCGAGGTTGAACGTCGGCAGGCCGACAGCGCGCACAGCTTCGACGGCTCGCACAACGTTGTCGCGGTCGTGAGTTCGGCCCAAGGCTTCGAGCACATGCGCAGACATCGACTGCACCCCGATGCTCACGCGGTTGACGCCACCGTCAACGAAGGCCCGCAGCATTTCTGGGGTGACATCGTCTGGATTACACTCCACCGTGACCTCTGCGTCTGGCGTCTTCGGGATCAGAGCGATGACCGCAGCGAGTTGCTCTGGGGGGACCAGCGTCGGAGTTCCACCGCCGACGAAGACGGTATCGGCCACCGGCATCCCGTTCGCGACGGCTCGCCGGATCTCGGTACCGAGCGCGTCGAGGTACGCGTCGGTCAGGTGGTGCCGGTCGGTCCAGGTCGCAAATGCGCAGTAGTCGCACTTCGACGCGCAGAACGGGATGTGCAGGTACGCACCGAACATGTCAGAAAAAGCTGCTGCGCCCCGAGTGGTCACAGGGGCAGCATTTCAGATTGTTGGGTTCGTTGCGAATCAGAGTGGCTTGAACAACAGGTCGAGTGCTGCAAGCCGCTCCGCGACCTGATCGACGGGAACGTCGAGCATCGCCGCGATTGCTCGGGTGTCGTCGCCGCGGACCGTAATCACACGGCCGTTGAAGTCCTGCCGCTGTAACTGGATGAGGCGCAGATAGCGCGCAAGCATCTCGAACGGCGAACCGCTCAGCTGCACCAGCTTGGACACGTCGATTGCCAACTTCTTATTGATGGGCGAGTCGATCGCGGCGGCTTCGGCACCCGTGACTTCACGGGGAAGCATCTGCTCGATCGGGACGTTGTAGAACTGCGCGAGACGGTCAAGCCTCGGGACAGACAGTGCTCGCTCGCCGCGTTCGTACGCGCCGAGCACCGACGCTTTGAACTCCTGAGCCGATTGCGCTTCGACCTCTTGTAAAGAAAGTCGCTTCTGCTTTCGGATCACTCGGAGTCGCTCCCCGACCTGCTGGCTGAATGCAGAAGGAGCATCGTCGTCAAATGAAACCATAGTGATTTCCGCCTAGAAACAGTCAAAGCTGTGCCGCAACCCTGACGGCGAAATGGAAGAGGGCTCCTCAACCATAGGACAGTTTGCACCTTTTTCGGGTAATTAGTGGTCGGCAACAACACAGAGTGTGGCGGCCGCAACCGCAGCAGTCTCTGTACGCAGCACATTGTGACCCAGCGTGACGCGATCCCTGGCCACAGCGAGTTCTTTGCTCGACCAACCACCCTCTGGCCCAATTGCGACCATCCGGTCGGTTGCAGTCAACGCTCGCCCGCCAGGTTCGGCGACTGCGGCACCCTCAAGAATCTCCAATGCCTGAACCGGTGGCAACACTTCGGGGAGAAACGTTCGACGACTCTGCTGCGCGGCGCTCTCCGCAATCCGTTTCAGGCGGAGCAGTTTCTTGTCGACTTCCGACGACTTCCACCTCACGACCGAATGATCGGCGTCGAGCAGTTGCAATCGATCGACGCCCAATTCGGTGACCTTCTGGACGAGCCAATCGAGCCGCTCACCCTTCGGCATCGCCGTTGCGAGGGTAAGTGGCGCAACGGGAAAGGGTTCGATTTCAATATCACCGTTCGCCTCGACGCGCATTGCCTGGCGTTCACCAACGACGGTCGCCAATCGCCAGCGCCCAGCGCCGTCACAGACACTGATCACCACACCATCGCGGAGTCGAAGGACTCGGCTGAGGTGGTGCTGGGTGTCGTCGGACAGTGCAATAACACCGTCGGCTCCCAACTCTTCGCTGCCGACGAAGACGTGAGCTGCTGCTCGTCGCCGATCGTCGACACCACTCACGAGAACGCTGACTTGATGCGGGAGAACAGGCCTTCCTTGCCGTTCCCCACCACTTCGTCGCGGCCCTTCGCGTACGCGATGAGCGCTTCGACCTCGTCATCGCTCAGCTTGGTCGGGATGTCGACGCGGACTCGCGCGATCAGGTCGCCACGTCCGCGGCCCTGCAGGTGAGGGACGCCACGGTGACGCAGAGTGAATTCGCGTCCTGGCTGCGTGCCGGCAGGGATGACGAGGTCTTCATCGCCGTCGAGCGTTTCGAGCGTGAGTGAGGTGCCGAGCGCGGCCTGTGCGAACGAGATACCAACGTCGGTGATGAGATCGTTGCCTTCACGGACGTAGTGATCATGCGGAGACACCCGCATGTGCACATAGAGGTCGCCATTGCCGCCGCCCCGAGGCCCGGCTGCACCTCGACCAGTCAGGCGAAGGGTGGAACCCGTGTCTACGCCACCGGGCACATCGACCTGGTAGCTCTTATCAGCGGTGACTCGGCCCTGCCCACGACACGCCGAGCACGGTGTTGCGATCACTTGGCCCATACCGCCGCATCGTCCACACGTGCTTGCCGTGACCATCTGGCCGAGAAGGCTTTGACGGACGCGCTGTACTTGGCCTGCGCCGCCGCAGTCACTGCAGGTGACCGGCTTGGTACCTTCACCAGCGCCGGTCGCGTCGCAATCGTCGCATGCGACGGGAAGTTTCAGGGCGACACTGATCTGGTCGCCAAACACTGCCTGTTCGAGCGTGAGGTCGGCAACGGTTTCAAGGTCTTGCCCGCGAGGCGGGCCGCTCGGACCTCGACCGCGGCCACCACCACCGAACGGGCTTCCGCCTGAGCCGCTGAAGAACGCATCAAAAATATCGCCGAGCCCACCGCCAAACATGTCGCCGGCCGATTGTCCGCCGCCACCACCGCTGCCACCACCGACTCCGGCTTCGCCGAACTGGTCGTAGCGCTGGCGCTGTTGAGCGTCGGAGAGTACCTGGTAGGCCCGGGCGACTTCCTTGAACTTGTCCTCAGCCTCGGCATCGTCCGGATTGGCGTCGGGGTGCAGCTCGCGGGCGCGCTTGCGATACGCCTTTTTGATTTCGTCAGCTGATGCGCTGCTCGAAACACCTAACAAGTCGTAGAAATCAGCCATGTCGGTGTACAGGATGCCTGGAAACCGTGCAGTTCCGAATATGAGAATCGCCAGCCTGGCCCGAGTCAGCCTTCTTCGATGCGATGTCCGAGGAGCTCACTGACGACGTCGACGGTTGCGAGCGCCTGCGGATAGTTCATCCGAGTCGGGCCGAGAATACCGACGGCGCCGAGATGTTCGCCGTCAATCACGACCGGAGCAACGACCACCGAGCAGGCTGCAAGCGGCTCGATGCCGTGCTCGCCGCCGATCGACACCGACATGCCGCGGCCGACGATGTCGCTCACCAGGGACACCACGACGAACTGCTGCTCGAGCGTGTGGAGCACCGAACGCACCACTTCGACCGCGTCGAATGCTCTGGCCACTTCAGATGCACCGCCCGTGTAGACGAGGCCGCCAGAGCCAACCTTGGTAAGTTCGCTCAGAGTAACCGAGCAGATGCGGTCAACCGCTTGGTTGCCGCTCGGGGCCACCTCGGTCAGGGACCCGAGCGCTGCGCCGACCATCCCAGCGGCGAGGTGAGCAGATGCTGCATCCACGCAAATATCGTCGTCGTCTTGGGTGAGTTCGATCATGGTGTTCTCGACCGAACCGTTGGCGAGCACGACGACCACGGTGGCTGCAGTTGACGACAGTGTGACGATCTGGATGCTCCGGATCGGCGCTGCCTCGGCCTTCGGGCCAACGACCACCGCTGCGCTGTGGGTGAGATCGGCGAGCAGGTTGCTGGTCTGGTGGAGCAACTCTTCGAGCCGACCGTGTGCAGCTGAGAAAAAGTCGCCAACCTGCCGGGTGGCAGCCTGGTCGAGTGTTCCGGGTACCGCAAGATTGTCGACGAAGAATCGGTAGCCCTTGTCGGTCGGGATTCGGCCTGCAGACGTGTGCGGCTGGATGAGATAACCCTCGGACTCGAGCATGGCCATTTCGTTGCGGACCGTTGCCGACGACACGTTGATGTTGGGTGCCGACGCAATGTGCGTCGACCCGACCGGCTGAGCCGTGGCGATGTACTCCTGCACAACTGCCCCCAGAATGGCTGTCTTGCGGTCGTCCAACATTGAAATATGATGCTACTTGAGTGCTGAGTTCATCGCCTTGAGTCTGCGCAACGCTTCGTCGCGCTCGGCGCCGTGGTCGACCATCTGGTCGGGCGAATCCGGTGCCCACCTGTGGACGTACTCACCCCTCGGGTCATAGCGATCCTCTTGCGTCGAAGGGTTAAAGACTCGGAAGTACGGCGACGCATCGGTGCCAGTTCCAGCAGTCCACTGCCAGCCATGGTTGTTCGACGCGACATCGCCATCGATCAGGTGCTGCATAAACCACCGTGCTCCCCACTGCCAGGGCAGATGCAGGTCTTTGACAAGGAAGCTCGCCACGATCATTCGTACCCGGTTGTGCATCCAGCCGGTCGCCGCGAGCTGTCGCATGCCGGCATCAACGATGCCAAACCCTGTCTGGCCGACGCACCATCGATCGAACTTCAGGCGCGCCGCGGCGTCGGTATCGACCTGCATGGCGTCGTACTTCGGGTTCAGGTTCTTCCAGGCTGTGTGCGGCTGGATGAAGAGCACGTCGGCGTAGAAGTCCCGCCATGCCAGCTCGCTGGAGAACACCATCGGTCCGTCGTCTTTCGCTCCGCTCAGGTCGAGGTCGGAGAGCACGGTGCGCGGATGGATCGTGCCCCACTTGAGGTCGGGTGAGAGTTGGCTGGTGCCAGCGAGTGCCGGTCGGTCGCGGACGTCGTTGTATGCCTCGGCGCCGGACCTCATGGTCCCGTCTGCAGCGGAGGAAAATTCGAGGAATGCGACAAGCCGTTGGTGCGCTGCGGCTTCGCCGGCTGCGGGAAGGTCGATACCGGGGTCGGGCCGTTCGAACAGCGGTTCGGTGACGTCGGCGATCACCGAGGCCGGTGACCAGCGAATGTTGTCGGGGTCGTCGTGCGGGGGCGCCCAACCGACGCCGCGCCACACCTTCGAGAACGGCGTGAACACCTTGTAGGGCGTGCCATCGCCCTTCAGGACACTGCCGGGGTCGACGGCATACGGCGACCCGACGCCTTGGAGGCTGCGGCCGTCGGCACGGAGCGCAGCGCCGACGGCGGTGTCGCGCCGCCGTCCGTATGGCGAGTAGTCGCGGCTGACAAAGACGCTCGCGGCATCCAGACGGGCAGCAAGCGCGGGAATCACCGTGGCCGGGTCGCCGTTGGCAATCAGCAACTGCCCGCCGGACCGCTCGCGGATAGATGCGTCGAGCGCAGTCAGGACATCGTGCAGGTAGGCGAGCCGCGGTGTACCCGACGCCACAAACGTCGGATCGACCACGAAGACCGGGACCACCTCATTGCCGTCGGCACCGGCTGCAAGCAAAGCGGGAAGGTCACCGAGGCGAAGGTCGCGTCGAAACCACATGATCGAACGAGATGACACATCATTCGTTCTACCCGACGATCGATGCTCCAGCCATGTCCTGCCCGGTCGGGCTCTGTCCTGCCGGGTCAAGCTCAGCCAAGGTGCCGGGCCCACCAGCCGTTGCGGAACACGCCGTGCGGGTCGAGGCGGTGCGCCATGTCGATGAAGTCGTCGAACATCTCATACGTGTCGGGTACCGAGAACCGGTTGGCGTGGAACACCTTGCCCCAGTGCGGCCTCGGGGCGAATGGGGCAAGTGCGTCTTGCACCGCTGCCACGGCGCGGTCGAGATCGCCCGCCGCTCCCCCGGCCTCACCGTCGGGGTGCCACGTGAAATGGAAGGCAACGGACGGGCGCCGATACTGCGGACTCATCCACATTTGGTCAGCTGCAACGGCACGAATCTCGCTGACCATCAGCCGACCAGCGAAGTCGTGTGCTGCGTTGCGGAGGGCTTCGAGTGCCAGCGGGCCGTCGACCGAGCCGACAAAGAACTCCGATTGCACCTCGTTGCCGGCACTCGGTGTGAATCCCATCCGGAAGTGCGGGAGCCGGTCGGCCCACGGGCCCGGCACGCCAAGTTGTTCGGTGCATGTGGAACCGTCGACTCCGGGGATCGGATGATGCTGCATCGATGCTGCTGGAGCGTCGAGGAACGTGGCGCCGGGGTGCATCGATCGGTCGCTCCCATCGGTCCGTCGCTTCATCCACACTTGACCAACCTGGCCGTCGAACGAGCCAGCAAACGTGGTGAACACGCTGACGCTGTACGCCGCGCCGAGGATCATTGCGAGCTGGTCGACCACCACGTCGAGCGACAGTTCTCCGTAGACGTGCTGCTCGATCTGGTAGTCGAAGACGACATCGAGACTGACGGTGGTGACGATGCCCAGCGCTCCGAGCGATACGACCATGCCGTCGAAGTCCGGCGTTGATCGGTCGACCGAGATGATCTCGCCCGCGGTGTTGACGTACTCGAAGCCAGCGACTGATGTGGCGAGGTTGCCGTTGCCCACGCCCGAGCCGTGGGTTGCAGTTGCAACAGCACCGGCGACAGAGATGTGTGGCAGCGACGCCAGGTTGCGCAGCGCCATGCCGTGCGACGCGAGCGCCTGCGCCACCTCGCCGTATGTGGTCGAGGCCGGCACGGTGATGGTTTGCGCGTCGGCGTCCAAATGTGTCTTCGGCTGGTAGCCACTGAGATCGATCAACTCGTCTGCGTCGACGATGTCGGTGAACGAATGTCGAGATCCCAGTACCCGGATGCTGGTGGCCGATTGGGCGATCGCTGCAATCTCGTCGATCGTCGTCGGACGATGAATTCGGCTCGCCCGGTAGGCGTAGTTTCCCGCCCAGTTCTGTTCCCCAGTGGCGGTCGCAGCGTCAGTCATGAGAATGCCCACCGTAGTGAACAGCTTCAGGTGGTCGCTGAAGCATGCGGAGCAAAACTCCGACCCGTGGTGAGCCACACCGCGACGGCTCCCGCTACAGCGAGCAGGCTGATCACGCTGCCGTAACCGAGCGACCACTCGACGCTGATTTGATCAGCGATCATTCCGGTGATCGGGCCACCGATGGGTGTCGAGCCGAGGAATGCAACGGCTTGCAGCGCCATCAATCGGCCGCGCATGTCGCTCGGGCTCTCCTGCTGCATAATCGCATTTGCAGCGGTGATGAATCCGGATGACCCTGCGCCGAGCGGCACCGCCCAGAGGAACGCCACCCAGATGTTCGGTGACCAGGCGATCCCGAACCCGGCGACGGCAAGGAGCACGATATTGCCGAAGTACCAGCGCATCGACACTCGGTGCTGACGCGCAGTCAAGAGCGCACCGGTGAGCGAGCCCACGGACATCACACCGAGCACGTAGCCAAATGCCTGGTCGCCACCCCACCGCTGCTCGGCCAGTTTGGGGAAGACGACCTGCTGGTTAAACGAGAAGGTCGACACGATCAGCAGCACGACAAACAGCACGAGCAGGTCACGACGGCCCAAAATAAACCGCAGCGCTTCGCGCACCGGTTGGCCACCCTTCGGCCGTGGTGCCGACATAAACATCTCGTCGCGACGCAGCGATGTGAGCGAGAAAATGATCGCCGAGAACGTGACCCCGTTCAGGACGAAGCACCACCCTGTGCCGATCACGCCGACAAGCACCGCACCGACTGCCGGCCCAAAGATGCGCGACGACGTCATCAGCGCGGTGTTCAGCGACGTGGCATTCGGAATTTCGGCAGGCTCGACCAGTTCGGTGACAAGGCTGCGGCGTGCTGGGTTGTCGAAGGCATTCGCAATGCCGAGGAACAGCGACATCGCATAGACCAGCGGCAGGTTGATCACGCCGGTCAGGTCGAGTACACCGAGCAGCAACGCCTGGCTCGCCATCGCCGACTGGGTG
>NZ_JBDNIJ010000115.1:0-29145 GCF_041688325.1 Ilumatobacter sp. | reverse complement strand
TTGAAGCAACCGTTCGACGCTCAGGCGGTTTCGAGAATCCGGACCGGCAAGACGCGCGGACCGCGGATCTGACCGACGCTCCACGAGACATCGCCGGCCAATTCGAACTTCGGGAAGCGCTTCACGAACTCTTCGATTGCGACCTTGAGTTCGAGGCGAGCCAGGTTCGATCCCAGGCAGCGGTGGATACCAAGACCGAACGCAGCGTGGCGATTGGACTCGCGGTCGATGATGAACTGATCAGCGTCTTCGAAGACGCGAGGGTCGCGGTTGGCTGCCGGGAACGGCAGCAGAACCCAATCGTCCTTCTTCATCGGACAGCCGTGGAAATCGACGTCCTTCGCGACCATACGGGCCATCGTGACCGGCGCATAGGCCCGGAGGAACTCTTCGAGCGCAAAGGTCATGACCTCTGGCTCGTCGTGCAACCGCTCCAGGTCAGCCGGGGTCTGTGCAAGGTGCCAGAGCGACGATCCGATTGCCGACCATGTGGTGTCGATGCCTGCGATGAGCAGCAAGACAATGGAACCGCGCACGTGTTCTTGGCTGAGCTTCTCGCCGCCGAGTTCAACGTTTAACAGGTAGTCGGTGAGGTCTTCACGCGGGTTGTCGATGTGATCCTGCACCTGGGCGTCGAGATAGGCGTCGAGCTTCTGGAAGTTCTCCTGACGGTCGGCCGTCGGGGCGTTGATCGTCTCGAGCGTGTTGTGGACAAACTCACGGAACAGTGCTTCGTCGGCTTCGGGGAAGCCGAGCATGCGGCCGATGACGTTGACCGGGATGTGCTGCGCGTACTGGATGGCAGCATCGACGATGGTGTCGCCGGGCGTGATGTCACCCATCTCGTCGAGGAGCCGGGTGCACAACGCGCGGATCTCGTCTTCCCACGGCTCGATTTGCTTCGGAGCAAAGGGCGGCAGGAGCAGGCGGCGCGCCAGGTTGTGGAACGGCGGGTCGCTGGAGATCGGCGGAACAACACCGATCGGTGCGGGGATGGCTGCGTCGCCGGGGCGGGCGTGGCTGACCACGACGCTACGGCTGGTGAAGTTTTCGGTGTCGTAGGCAACGTCGTTGACGGCCTCGTGCGTGATCGGCGTCCACATGCCGCCGTAACGATCGGAGTGAGCAACGGGGCAACCGCTGTCGCGCAGCTCTTTCCAGACCTCGGGCGCATTTGCGTTGTACGCCTTGTCGGCGTGATCAAAGTCGGTGGCAAAATCGCTCACCGGGCCGTAGTCGGCGGCGTTGTAGGGAACGCGTTCCCAGGCAATTGCGTTCTCGGGGCTGTCGGACAGCGCAAGCGGCTCGGCAACGGCGGGTTCAATCGTGTCAGTCATGGTGCTTCAGCTCGTTCAGGAATCGGTGATCGTGATGGCGTATTCGGGGCAGTTTGAGGCGGCGAGACGAGCCTTGTCTTCAAGATCTGGGGTGACCGACCCGTCGCCGAGCAACACCGCCTGGCCATAGTCGTCGACGTCGAAGAGTTCGGGAGCCAACGCATAACAGCGGTTGTGACCCTGGCATTTTTCGACATCGAGATGGACACGCATACCTGGACTGTAGGGCCCAAAGTTGGAGCCGCACCAGCTCACCGCCATCTTTTTCGCACAGTGTTCCAATGCGTTCAATCGTCACGTCGCGTCCTTACCTACGAGCAACTTCCCTGAGCAGGCACAACGCGACAAATTCGACCTGCACGGACCTTCCGAACGGTGGTCGCTCCAGACCGAATCCAACGTGTCGAGCGGCCGGTGAGCCCGAGGCAGCTCCCTCCTCTCTCCCCCGAGAGGGTTGGGCTGTCTTGAAGATGCATCGGCACTGACGGTGCGCTGTCAGCTGGCTGGTCGCCGGAACGCAAGAAGGGCGAGGAGGGCGAAACCAGCGATACAGGGCAGCGTGACGATTGCGGTCGCGGCGCCGACCGAGAGCCGCGAGGCGGCCAGGACGCCGACTGCGGTCGGGGTCACCAACGACATCAGACTCGAACCTGAGCGCAACCAGGTGAGGGCCACGCCGCGTCGCCCCGGGAACTTGGCAGCGTCGTCGTACAGCTTCGGGAAGAACACGGAAATACCAACACCGGCGATCGAGTAACCGAGGAGTACGAGGAATTCGTGCGGCGCAAAGGCGGCAACCGCGAGGCCGGTGCCGGACACCACGATGGCACCGCGGAACAGCAATGCATCGCCAAGGCGAACCAGGATGGCGTCACCGAAGAGCCGCCCAATCGTCATCCCAACGCTGAAGGCAACGAACCCGAGGCCGGCAACGCCGAGGGAGGTGCCGAAGTCTTCGCTGAGGCGGAAGGCCGCCCATTCGCTCGACACCAACTCGACGGTGAGAGCGAAACCGCCTGACACCGCCAGCACGATGAGCATGATCCAGCGGGCCCGGGTGCGCTTCGGGATGACACCATCGAGGGCATCGGGTTCGTCGCCACCCTCATCGACCTGAAGGAGCCCGCGACCAACAAAGACCAGCGCAGCGGCGAGCGCAGCGGCGACGACGATCAGCTGTGTTCTGAGCGAGACACCCGACGCAGCTGCTTGCGCTGCGACGAGTCCGCCCGCGACCGTTCCGAGGCTCCAGAGACCGTGGAGACGATTCATCACCGGGACGTGGCGCCGGGCACTCAACCAGGAGCCCTGCAGGTTCATTGCCACATCCACGACGCCGTCGGCCATCAAAATCGCTGAGAACCCGATGAGGAAAATGACGGGAGTCGACGCGAGCCCAACAATGACGAGTCCGACAAGCATCAACATCACGAGCGCAATCAGTGCTCGGCGCGTTCCCAATCCATGGATGATCGCTGGCGATGCCATGCTCGCAACGAGCCCGATTATTGCGCCAATCGTCAACGTCACCCCGAGCTCGTCAAGGCTCAGGCCGAGCCGCTCGCGAATCTCAGGAAGCCGAGGAACAAACGAGGCGAAAACCGCGCCGTTCACGAAAAACTGCACAGCAACGGAAGCAAGCGCCCGCGAGTCAGTCGCGCTCAGGTCCGCTCGCTCACCAGCCGATGTCACCGCGGCAAACTATCGGCCGCTGCTCTCAGCCCGCCATGTCACACTTTGGTCTGACCGGAGCGTGACAGGCTTAGAGAGAACGAATGCGGTCGACAGCGTCAGGTTGGCTGGCATCGATTACGGCGGTGATCAGGCCGTTGTCGCCTGAGACGGCCGCGAGCGGACCACCACGGATCGTGCCGACAGTGAGGATGATGACATCGGTGTCGGGCTCGACTTCGCGACAGATCGCCGCTTTAGCGATGGCCTTCCACACGTTCTCGACACGACTCAAGCCCGGCCGGGCGGGCGTATTGACCCCGCCGAGTTCGAAGATTCGAACGACGCCCTCTGGGCTCGTCGCCCGGAAGTTGACAGTGACGCCAGGCGACACCCGTGCTGGCTCGTTGACATCGGTGTAGCCAGCTTCGTCGAGGAGCGTGCGGGCCATCTCCTTGAGCGTTCGACGGTCGGGGAGGTCGCGCTGAGCAAGCGACTTCACGCGTTCTTCAGCCTGCTTCACGTAGCCCGCGTCCGTGTCGTAACCGACGTAGTGGCGCCCGGTGTTCTTCGCCGCCACTGCAGTCGTGCCCGATCCCATGAACGGGTCCAGCACAATGTCGCCTTCGTAGGTGAAGAGGTGCAGGCAACGTTCGACCAATGCGACCGGGAACGGCGCTGGGTGGCCGACGCGAGTTGCGCTCTCGGCGGGGATCTCCCACACGTCCAGCGTGGCTTCCATGAACTCGTCACCTGGCACGGTGGCGATGCCTTCGGTGCTCTGGCCGCCGCGGTTGCCGAAGCCGACGCGATCGAAACGGCCCTTGCTGGCAATGATGACGCGCTCGGTCGTATCTCTCAAGACCGGGTTGGCTGGCGACTGGTAGGAACCCCAAGCACAGGATCCACTGGCCCCGCGTTGCTTCTGCCAGACGACTTCGCCGCGGAGGAGGAGGCGCAGGTCGTCCTGCAGGATCGTGGTGACGTCGGCCGCGAGGCTGCGGTATGGCTTGCGGCCGAGGTTGGCAACATTGACGGCCAGGCGACCGCCGGGCTCGAGCGTGCGGGCACTTTCGCGCAGGACGTCGCGCAGCATCGTGAGGTACTCGATGTAATCGGCCGGTACGTGGCCTTCCCCGAGCGCTGTCTCGTATTCCTTGCCCGCGAAGTAGGGCGGTGAGGTGACCACGAGCGCGACCGAGCCATCGGGTACCTTCGACATGTCGCGGGCATCGCCGACATACATCACATCGATCTCACCGGTTTCGCCGAGTGTGTCGTCGTCGCTGATCTGCGGCGGAGCGAAGCGGCTGTAGAAGTCGGAGGAGTCATGCGACTCACGTTTGCTGACGCCGAACGATGACGTGGAGGTTCCCATTGTGGTATTTCTGCTTTCGATCGCTGTCAGGTCACTTCGGATTCGGCGGCGGCGCCGAGTGCGGTTGGGTTGGTCTGTGTGCTGGCTCGCAGCATCCGTTCGACAGGGATCTGCGCCATGTCGTCGTGGGTGAGGATCCAAAATTGACGGGCATCGACCGCCTCGACGAGGCGGCTGGCGACGTCGGCTGCGGGAATGCCGTTGTCGACGCCGGTGGCAAGGACCGCTGCGATGAGCTGGGCGATGGGCGCGTCGACTGTGGTCGGCTCGCTGACCATCAGGTCGGTCTTGACAAAACCAGGGCAGAGCACGCTGACGCCGATCGGCGATCCAGCAGCCTGTTGCTCGAGGTACAACGACTCGCTCAGGCCGACGACGGCGTGCTTGGTCGCGGCGTATGGAGCGAGGCCCGGCACCGGCGTGAGCCCAGCCATCGACGCGGTGTTGACAATGTGTCCGCTCCCCTGCTGCTCCATAATTGGAAGGAAGGCGCGAATGCCGTGGACGACGCCGTACAGGTTGACGCCGATGACTCGGTCCCAAAGGTCGAGGGTGCCGCCCCAGGCGTCACCGACTCCTGCAATGCCAGCGTTGTTGAAGAGGAGGTGAGCCGCTCCGAACCGTGTGAGCACTGCGTCGGCAAATCCGCCCATGGACTCAGCGGACGACGTGTCGCAGGCATGTGCGAGCACCTCGGCGCCGCGCTCGGTGAGTCGGGCTGCAACCGCACGCAGTTTGACGTCGTCGATGTCTGCCAGTGCCACCCGCATCCCGCGGGCAATCAGTAGCTCCGCGACAGCCAAACCAATTCCACTCGCGCCACCGGTCACCACAGCCACGTTGCCGCGCGCGATCACCGTCCCAACATCAGTCACGAGCCCAAATCTAGATTCCCTCGCGCTCCGAGTGGTTGATACACGCGCGGTCAGCGCGAGAAACGCACGGCGGCCAGTCGCGGCCAGTCGCGGCCAGTCGCGGTCAGCAGTCGATTTGGTTTTGGGTATCTGCGTGGTGAACCGAACCGGGACAGCGTTCCTTCGCGACATACATGGCTCGGTCGGCGACACAAATCGTCTCTTCCAACGAACGCGGAACTCCCGTCGGTGAACGTCCGGCCGCGATGCCGATCGTGGCACCGATTCGAATCCGATGCTCGCCACATTCGAACGGCTGAGCAATGCGATCGACGATGCGATGAGCCAGCACGAGCAGATCGTCAGCTGCATGCGGGCCGTCGAAGTTCGGGGCACAGACGACAACGAATTCGTCGCCGCCACTGCGGTAGACATCATCTCCACGGCGGACAGCGGCAGAGATCCGACGGCCGACGTGGGCAATCACCTCGTCACCGACCGAATGGCCGAACGTGTCGTTCACCGCCTTGAACTGATCGAGATCGATGAACAGTGCACTGGGATGGCCCGTGTCGTGTTCGATTCGGTCGTTGAGTGATGCTCGGTTCTGCACACCAGTCAGTGCGTCTCGGTGGGCCGCAGCTTCGAGCTCGGCGCGATGACGTGCCTGTTCGAGAACAAGGTGAGAGAGACGAATTGCTTCACTGAGGTGCGCTTCGTGATTCGGACTTACGAGCGACGGAGCCCGTCGCCACACGATGAACACCGCAGCGACTTCGCCTGAGGCGTAGAAGACCGGGCGCACCCACGCAGCTGGCAGGCCGGCAGCGGCCATGCCCGCCCGGGTGCGGTCATCGATGCCCGGCAGGGCGCAATCGGCGATGTCTTGCAACTGTCCAGCAACGACGCACTGACGCCACGGCGTCCCGGATGCGTTGATCAGTTCGTCGTCGAGTGGCCAGCGGCCAACGGTGCGAAAGCGTTTGGCGTGGGTCCGCAAGGCGGGCTCGACCACGAGAATCGTGCCGATGCCGTCCAGCGGCGCAGCGCGGCCCGAGGTGGCAATGGCGGCGAGGGTGGACTCGAGCGGTTCGTCTGCAGCAACCGCGGCAACCGCCGTTGCGAGCACGTCGCGGACGGACTCTGCGGTCAGCGTAATCACGTAGCCGGAGACACCGAGCTCAGGTGGGCACTCATACGCCCAGAACTGCGAGTGGTGGTATTCACCGGTCGGATCGACGTATCGGATACGGCTCGGCCCCATGATCGACCCGTGATATTCGTCGCCCGCGTCGAGCAGGTTCAGCGCGAACTCGGTGTCACGGGGGTCGATGAATTCAAAGGCTGAGCGGCCGAGCAGCTCGTCGCTGGAGATTCCGACCATGTCGACGAGCCGTTGATTCGCGTACACGATGTTCGCCACTTTGTCGATCACGAACATCGCGACCGGCATCACGTCGATCAGGAGAAACGACTTCTCTCGAACCCATTCCATTGGTGTGGGGGCTGCTGAGGAGGCTGGAATGGGGGTAGACGCGCTCACACCGTCTTCATCAGGCTGAGCAGCCACCACATCAATCCCGTTCAGCATCAATCGTCCATCGGTTCGCCACGACACAAGCTTGAGGCCTTATTAACCGTGGTTGGCGAACTTTGCACGCTCTCTGTGTTGGCGTTGATCGAACCAGGCAGCTTTGACCGCAGCACTGTCCGATGCCGGTCTCATCTGCCAGGATCACGGCGTGATCGACATCGATGCAGCTCTCGCCTCTCTCTCGCTCAGCGACAAATGTCGCTTGGTCGCAGGTCGAACCACCTGGGAAACATGCGCCTTCCCCGAAGCTGGCATCCCTGCAATCAAGATGTCCGACGGCCCGACCGGTATCCGCGGCGAAGGCCATGGAGGCGGCGGAACGCCTGGCGTGGCAGTGCCCGCTGGCATCACACTCGGTGCAACATGGGACCCCGCTCTGCTCCGCGAGATCGGCTCGCTGCTCGGCTTGGAGGCGCGTCGAAAGAGTGCCCACGTCCTGCTCGGCCCAAACGTCAACCTGCATCGCACGCCCGTCGGCGGGCGAACCTTCGAGTGCTACAGCGAAGACCCCGAGCTGACCGCTGCTCTCGCCACCGAGTATGTGCGCGGCGTGCAGTCGCACGACGTTGCGGTCACGGTGAAGCACTTCGTATGCAACGACACCGAGATCGAGCGGATGACCGTCAACGTCCAGGTCGACGATCGCACGCTGCGCGAGTTGTACCTACGGCCGTTCGAGGCCACCGTTCGCGATGCTGGAGCGTGGGGCGTCATGAGCGCCTACAACCAGTTGAACGGCGAGTTCTGCGCGCACCATCGTGGACTGCTGACCGACATCTTGCGGACCGAATGGGGTTTCGATGGCTTCGTCGTCTCTGACTGGTTCGGAGTGCACGACGCAACGCCCGCCGCGAACGCCGGGTTGAACATCGAGATGCCAGCACCCGTTCGCGTCTACGGCGACAAGCTGGTTGCTTCCGTTGAGCGCGGCGAGGTCACCGAAGCACAGGTCGATTCGTTGGTGCGCGACATCCTCGTGCTCGCCCAGCGTGTGCGTGCCGATGAGCGCAGCGCTCACGATCCGGAGGAGTCGGTCGACGATCCAGCCGAACGGGCGCTCACGCGTCGGGCCGCAGTCAGCGGCACCGTCCTGTTGCGGAACGAGTCGATCGACGGCACGCCGGTTCTGCCCTTCGATGCCGCAACACTCACGTCAGTTGCAGTGATCGGCCCGAACGCAACGATTGATCGATCAATGGGTGGCGGATCAGCGAGCCTCGTTCCGTTTGGCCATCGCACCCTGCTCGATGCGATCACCGATCGAATCGGACCGGGCACATCGACCAACGCAGCAATCACCTTCGAAGCGGGCGTCCGCATCGACCGGCTCACACCCGTCGCACCACGGCGTCAGCTCGTGCAGCCCAACGGCGAGCCCGGCCTCCACATCGAATACATCAACGGACGCGACTGGACCGGCGACACAGTGGTTGAGCAAACCGCTCCCTCGTCGATGGTCCGCTTCTTCGGCTCCACTCCGGCGGGCATCGACCCCCGAGGCTTCGCCACACGAATCACTGGGTCGTTCGTGCCCGACACCGACGGCCCACTCGTCATCGGTGTCGTGTCCACCGGACCATTCATCATCGACATCGACGGCACCACGATCATCGACGACACCCAGATGGAACTACCACGGAGCGAAGAGTTCTTCGGGTACGGAAGCGTCGAAGCCACTGCAACCGTCGTGTGCACTGCCGGTGTACCGCTGGAACTGAACCTGCGTTGGGCCACCTCAGAAAAGAACGGGTTCGCTGCACTCCGTGTCGGGTTCCGCTCCCCCGAACCTGCCGACCTGATGGACCGAGCAGTCGCCGCGGCTGCCGCAGCCGACATCGCTATTATCATGGTTGGAACCAACGACGAATGGGAGACCGAAGGCTTCGACCGGACGACCATGGACCTTCCCGGGCGTCAGAACGAGTTGGTACGGCGAATCGTCGCTGCCAACCCGCGCACCGCGGTCATCGTCAACGCTGGCTCGCCGGTAACAATGGACTGGGCCGACGCTGCCGACGACCGTTCGGCGCGAGCCGTCCTCACCTCGTTCTTCGCGGGCCAGGAGCAGGCCGAGAGTCTGGTCGACGTACTCCTCGGTGACGCCGATCCCGGCGGGCGCCTGCCGACGACGATCCCGGTCCGCCTGGCCGACCATCCGGCGTACCTGCACCATCGCCCCGACCACGACAGTGCCGGCAACGGCACCCAGGTGTACGGCGAGGGGCTGTTCATTGGATACCGGGGTTATGACGCACGCGACATCGCGCCTCGCTTCGCCTTCGGTCACGGCCTCAGCTACGGCTCGGCAAGTTGGGGCGACGCTGTCATCACATCGGAGTCCGCTGACAGCATCACGGTCGAGGTCCCAGTCGCCGGAATCGGCAGCCGGGCCGCAACCGTTGTCGTGCAGGGCTACATCGCAGCGATCGATGCGCCTTGCATTCGACCGCCCAAGGAACTGAAGACGTGGGACAAATTCGTCGTCGAGCCCGGCGCGTCGGAGACGGCCCAGCTGAAGTTTCCTCGTTCGGTATTCCGCCGCTGGGACACCGCGACGAGCGACTGGGTCGTCGACGCCGGCGAGTACGAGCTCGTGATTGCCGCGTCGGCGACCGATATTCGCCAGCGTTTACGGGTGACCATCAAGTAACCCGCAACTGGATGAGCGGCAACAGGACTGAAAGCGCTTACATTGCGATGTGTATGAGCGAGCCTTCCGCTGTCAGTAACAAACACCGCGCCCGTCGCTCCTCTCGTCCCTGGTGGGAGGACGCGCTGGTCTATCAGGTCTACGTCCGCTCGTTCGCGGACTCCAACGGCGACGGCATCGGTGACCTCGCCGGCATTCGCTCACGACTCGACCACATTGCGTCGCTCGGCGTCGAGGCCATCTGGCTGAACCCGTGCTATCCGTCGCCGCAGCACGACCACGGTTACGACGTCGCCAACTACTTCGACATCCATGACGAATACGGCACCCTCGACGACTTCGACGCCCTACTCGCCGACGCACGAGACCTCGGCATCAAGATCCTGATGGACCTCGTGCCGAGTCACTGCAGCGTCGAGCACCGTTGGTTCATCGCTGCGCTCGCATCCGAGCCGGACAGCCCGGAACGAGCCCGCTTCTACTTCCGCGACGGCAAGGGCAACAGCGGTAGCGAGCCGCCGAACAACTGGCAGTCAGCATTTGGCGGGCCGGCATGGACACGACTCGATGCCGGCCCAGCTACCAACAACGGCAAGGGCGGCCAGTGGTACCTCCACACGTTTGCCCGTGAGCAGCCCGACCTCGATCACACGCACACCGACGTCCATCAACTGTTCCACGAAATTTTTGAATTCTGGTTCGATCGCGGCGTCGACGGCTTCCGCGTCGACGCAGTCGCTGGCACCGGCAAGCACCCAGACCTGCCAGACCAGCCACCGGTCGGCCCCGAGGTCGGTGTGCTCGACATCACCTGGATGAACGAGTACACAGTGTTCCGCCCCGAAGGCCACGACGTGTGGCGCCGCTTCCGGACAACGATCGACGACTACGAGTCGAGCCACCCCGGCCGCGAACTGATGATGGTCGCCGAGGCCTACGCGGTTCGCCGACCCGAGTTAGTCAAAGCGTTCACCAAGCCCGATCAGTTCCACCAGATGTTCTCGTTCGACCTGATGCTGACTCCCTGGGAGAAGCACTCGATCGAACGGGCGATGCTCGACCCGATCGCGATCCTTGCCGAAACCGGTGTACCGCCTGCCTGGACACTCAACAACCACGACATCCAACGCATCGTCACTCGCCTTGGCCGGCAAGACGCACACCTGCCCGAAATGTGGACAAACAACAATTTGGCTCTTTCACGCGCCGACGTCGACCTTGTGCTCGGCGAACGGCGTGCACGGGCGATGACCGCACTGATTTTCGCCCTGCCCGGCAGCCTGTACCTCTACCAGGGTGAGGAACTCGGCCTGCCCGAGGTCTTCGATATCCCGGCCGACCGTCGTGAAGATCCAGTGTTCGAGCGGACCGGCGGCGCCGAAATCGGCCGCGACGGCTGCCGCGTCCCAATCCCATGGAACAAAGACGCGTCGTCGTCATACGGCTTCTCGACACCGCGGGCGGACGGCACCGTCGACGAGCCGTGGCTCCCGCAGCCGACCGGATGGGGCGAGCGATCGGTGTCTGAGATCGACGACATCGAGAACTCGACGCTGCACATGTATCGATCACTCGGCGAGGTCCGTGACGAGTTCGCCGTGTCCCAACCGCTCGAGGCACACACGATCGACATTGGTCCTGAAGTCGTCGCGGTTCGCCGCGGCGATCTCGTCGTCGTCGTCAACCCGACCGACCAGCCCGTGCAGATCAACCTCGATCACGCCGACCTGGCAATCACCCAACCGGTCTTCGCCAGTGAGCCCGCCGAGACGCACACCACCGGCGTCATCCCGGCAAACAGCACCATCTGGTTCTCCAGCTAAGCCCGGCGCGACGCTGCTGAAGCTATTTCTCGCTGCGTCGGCGGGCCTGGGCGACCCCTCAACCCAACCCGACACAATCAGACATCACCCCTGCTCAACGGCTATATTTGCTCGTACTGCTGCGATATAATGAGCGGTATGTTCGCAGCACGGATCGAGGAGTTGGCAGACGCCCGCCAAGCAGTTGCAAGTCGACGCAACCGACACGGCACCACCTTCAGCGACCTCCGACCCGCCGCCTGAGCGACACCGATCGGATCGGCCCGGTCATTTCTCCCGGCAGCACCAAGCCATCAACCCGAGTGTCGAGAACGAACCCGTGTCCGACAGGTAACGTCCACGCGAATGTTGGCCAACATCGTCACTGATCTCACGAACAAGCTCGACGAGTTCTCGTCGAACTGGTGGTTCCTGCTGGTGATCTTCAGCATCGCCCTCCTCGACTCCGTCATTCCGGTGGTGCCGAGTGAGACCACGGTGATCATCGGTGGCGTCGCTGCCGGACAGGGCAACCAGAGCATTGCCCTCGTGATCTTTGCCGGCGCTTTCGGTGCGTTCCTCGGCGACAACCTGGCCTACACGATCGGCGACAAGTTCAAGGGAACAGTGCAGCGGTGGGCCGCTCGCAAGGAGTCGCGCCAAGACCGGCTCGACAGCGCAGGTCGCCAGATCCGTAAGCGAGGCGGAATGCTGTTGATCACCGCCCGCTTCATCCCTGGTGGCCGAACCATCTTGACGGTCTCGTCGGGCGTGACCTCACAGCCTCGCCGATGGTTCGTTCTGTGGATCGCCTTGGCAACCACGATCTGGGCGTCATACGCCGGCTTGCTCGGCTACCTGTTCGGGCAGACCTTCGAAAACAATCACACGCTTGCCTTCTGGCTGGCATTCGCCACGGCGCTCAGCATCACCGGCCTGATCGAACTGGTCCGCTGGCTCCGCGAACGCCGCAAGCACGCCGCAGCCTGACTCGCGTCTCCTCGACCCGCGCCATCATCTCCCGGTAACCGAAGAACGCTCGCCACAGACGACAGCCAGATCGGCAGAACCCGCCACGCCCGACTCCAAGGGCGATGTACCGGAACGGCCTGATGTTCGGCATGATGGACGGGTGCGATTGGGTGAGGCGACATGGAACGAGGTGCAAACACTCGTCGACAACCCAGTGTTCGAAGACGGCACCCGAACCCCGATCGTTCTGATTCCCGTTGGCTCGACCGAACAACACGGTCCGCACCTCCCGATGTCGACCGACACCTTGATCGCCGAAGAGATTGTCCAGCGGGCCACGCACCTCACCAACGGACTGATGGTCGGGCCCTCGCTCACCGTCACGGCGTCGGGTGAGCACGCCGGCTTCCCCGGCACGCTGTCGATCGGCACCGAGGTGATGACGAAGGTCGTTCTCGAACTTGGTCGCAGCGCAGATTGGGCTGCTGGCATCGTGTTTGTCAACGGACATGGCGGCAACTCGGCAGCGGTCGAGGCGGCGACGCGCACCCTTCGATCAGAAGGGCGCCACGTTCTCTCGTGGTGGCCGAAGTGGCCGCGGCGCGCCGACGGCGGGCCACAGGACCTGCATGCAGGGCGGATTGAAACGTCGCTCATGCTGGCGATCGATCCGGGCCTGGTCCGACTTGAGCTCGCGGCCCCCGGCGTCGATGCCGACATCGACGAGCTGCGGGCACACGGCGTGCAAGCGGTCAGTCCATCCGGCGTGCTCGGCGACCCAGCCGGAGCCTCGGGCACCGAAGGTGACCACTTCATCGTCAGCTTTGTCAACGACCTCGTCCATGCCATTGAGGCCTGGCGGCCGATCGACCCGACGCCGATCGGCAACGTCCGCATCCAAGTCGCCGCCGCCCGCCTCGGGTCGACGGAATCCGAACACTCGAGCTGAGATGCACTTTGCCATCGACGGCACCTGGGAGCGCGCCGGCGCTGTTGTCGTCGCTGGATCTCCGCTCAAGGTTTTTCGTCTGACGGCACCCGGCGCACGGATCGCCAGGCAGATCGAGCAAGGCGCTGACGTCGCCTCGTCGACGTTGACGGACCGCCTGCTCGATGCTGGCGCGATCCATCCCGAATACCGTTTCGAGTACCGCCCCGATGCCACGAGTGTGTTCACCGTCGATGACGTCACGGTCATCACCCCGCAACTTGGTGGTGCCGCAGCGACCGACGGACGAGTGATTGTCGACGACGGCTCCAATCCGCCGATTGCAGGGGCGACGATCCGGCTCCACGACAACAGTGGTCCTGGTGCCGCCCGCAACGCCGGACGCCCACTTGTGACCACAGCGCTGGTGGCATTCGTCGACGCCGACGTCGATCTGCTGGCCGACGTGGGCATCGGATCTTGGCTGACGCCGCTCCTCTCGCACTTCGACGACCCGAGCGTCGCGCTGGTCGCCCCGCGCGTCGCAGGCGAACCAGGCTCGCCGCTCGACCTCGGAGACAAACCCGGCCGCATTCGAGCCGCCACGCGTCTCGGTTACGTGCCCGCCGCCGCGATCGTTGTCCGGGCCGATGCATTCGATGCAGTCGGCGGCTTCGACCCAACGTTGCGCTTCGGCGAAGACGTCGACTTCGTCTGGCGGCTGGATCAGGCAGGGTGGCGCTGCCGCTACGAACCGGCGTCAACGGTGTGGCACGAGCCGCGTTCGAACTGGCCCGACCGGCTCCGTCAGCAGGCCGGCTACGGCTCGGCCGCCGCACCACTCGCGCTCCGCCACCCCAACGCGCTCGCACCGATGCACACGAACGGATGGGCCGTCGGCTCATGGCTGAGTGTGCTGGCCGGCCACCCGGCAGCTGCTGCTGTCACGGTTGCTGCGAGCGTCGCGTCGCTCGTCCGTCAGCTGCCCGATGTCTCCACGGTGTGGTCGTTCAGGACAGCACTCAACAGCCACCTCCGCGGCCTTCGCCAACTCGGTGTCGTGCTCCGACGCGTGTGGTGGCCCCCGCTCGTCGTCCTGGCCTTCTTCTCGAAGCGGATGCGGCTCGTGGCATTCGGTGCAGTTGCACTCAATGTCCGGGCGACACCGACCGATGTCGCCTACGGGTGGGGCGTGTGGTCAGGAATCATCCGACACCGCACGTGGCGTCCCCTGATGCCAAAGTTCGTTTCCTGGCCCAGACGATCAACTACTCGCTAATCGCAACCTGCGATTGGGCAACAGCCCGGCGCAGCCGCTCGCTGATGTCATCGCAATCGTCGCAGCCCCAGATCGCCGCGTACGCGATGCAACCGAGGCAAAACGCCGCGAAAGCCTCGAGGCTCGCCGCGATGATCAACATTGCGATCAAGACAAAACTCACGGTCGGAGCGCCGACCAGCCAGCCGACTGCTGCTCCGGCTGTACAGCCGAGCCCGATGCCCTGAGCAAAACGCTTCGGCGGGCCGGGGACCCGGCGCGACGGAGCGCTCATCAGACGTTCAACGACGGGAGTGGCCACGCGTGTCGAGAACTGGCCGAGCGGCGACAGCGTCGGCCCAGTCAGCACACGCGCGACGAACCCGAACACGAGCACGCCGAGCATCCAGCCTTCATGGAATACGAGGAACGCGGCGGCTTGAACGACCACACCGAATGCAACGAGCCGCGCCGATGTCTCGTTCACCGGATCCGGGAAGTTGAACAACCGCTGCACTCTGTTCGTCGCCACGTTCATCAGAACCTCCACGACCACCCCGGTATTCCCGATCAATACGGTCGCGTATGAGCCGCGGGACTTATGAGTTACTGGGACCCGTGAGCTTCTGGTGGCCGCGGATTGCTGGGTTGAGCGATTACCGTTCGTGCCGTGACGGTACGGCTGACGATTCGCACGGCGATCTGGCGGTCGCAGGTCGCGCGTATCGCCAACGCTGTCGATGGTCTCGTGCCCGTCATCAAGGGAAACGGCTACGGCTTCGGTCGAAACTGGTTGGCAAACACGGCCGCCCAGTTCTGCGACACTGTGGCCGTCGGCACCGTCCACGAACTTGACGGTCTCCCCGACGCGTTGACCGCGGTCGTCCTCACGCCGACGCTCACTGCCCCGACGAGCACCAACCCCATTCTCACGGTCGGCGCCGACGAGCACCTCGCTGCACTCGCCGGTTGGAATGGGCGCGTTCTCGTCAAGCTGGCGAGCCCGATGCGACGCTTCGGACGCGACACCACGCTCATCGATCGTGTCCAGGCTTCCGGGCTCGACGTCGTCGGGGTGAGCATCCATCCGCAACTCGCAGGCACCGACGCCGAACATGCGGCGGTAATCACCGAGTTGCTGCCTGCCATCGATCCGGCAATCCCTGTGTGGGTCAGCCACCTCGACCTCGACTTCTACGCCCAACTACCGACGACTCATTCGTACCGGTTGCGGCTGGGAACGACGCTGTGGCACGGCGACAAGCAGGCGCTGCATCTCACTGCCGACGTCATCGACGTCAACTCAGTCAATGTCGGCGACACCGCCGGCTACCGGATGGGCCCCGTCGGCGGCAACGGGCACCTCGTGATGATTGGCGCCGGTACGGCGAACGGCGTCTCCGCCATCGACCAGGGCGAGCTCGGCAGCCTCAGCCCCTTTCATTTCGAACGCACCCGCCTCGCGCTGCACGAAGCACCGCACATGCACACGACGATGGCATTCGTCCCCGACGGCTCACCGACTCCGGCCATCGGCGATCGCGTCGATCTGCAGCGACCGATGCACATGACCGCTGTCGACGAGTATGAATGGCTCTGAACACCAGCACGGCCACCTCGACCTCGGCAGGCTCATTGCGCCGCCTGCCCGGCCCCGATGTCGTCAGAGCAATCGCACTCATCGGCGTGGTGGTGATGAACTACCACGGCTACCTGATCATCAGGGGTGGTGAACGAAGCGGCGGCTGGGCAAACGATCTGTTCGACCCATGGACCGGGCCACTGTCGTCGCGCTTCGCCGCCACATTCGTGCTCGTTGCGGGCGTTGGCGTCACGTTGCTCACGCGCAAGGCGGTGCGCAACGGCGGCGACGAAATCACCGAAATGCGCTGGAGGTTGGCCCGACGCGGCGCGTTGCTCTACGCGGGAGGACTGTTCCTTGAGACCATCTGGGCCGGCACGATCATTCCGTTCTACGGCGCGATGTTCGCCCTCGCCGCACTGATGTTCACACTCCGCAGCAGGTGGATCGCGCTCGTCGGAGTACTCGCGGTTATCACCGGGGCGCTGCTGCGGGTCTGGGAGTTCCAACAGTTGCAAGCGGGCGAGAGCACACGTTGGGTTTTCTACCCTGACAACAACGCGCCAGAAAGCTTCCTGCTCAACGTGTTCGTCAACGGGACACATCCGCTGCTCCCCTGGCTCGGATTCTTCTGCGTCGGCATGTTGCTGGGGCGGGTGCTCAACACAAGCTGGTGGCGCTCGTCCGCACTCGGTGCCGGGACGATGCTCTTCAGCGGGGCTTCGATCGTGTCAGGCCTCGCCTCGACTGACTTCCAACGGACGGTGCTCTCCACCAATCCGGGCAGCCCGGGCCTCGTCTACGTTGCCAGCGCACTCGGTACCGCACTCATCGCATTCGCGGCTATTGACATGATCGCCAATCGATTCGAAGACCAGACCGATCCGCTTCGGCGTGCCGGACAGATGACGCTCACCCTCTACCTGGCGCACATCTTCCTGTTCAACTTCATCGTCGACTGGGTCGGTCTGGTCGAGCCCGGCGGGCTGACGACGTCACTGCTTTTCTCACTCGGCTTCTGGATCGCGGCGATCGCTGCGGCAAACACGTGGCATCGCCGATTCGGACGCGGCCCGGCCGAGCGCATCTATCGCGCAATCGGCGGCTAGCCAACCGGCACTGACAAACCGGCGAGTTCGGACGCCCGACAGTCACAACGACCCCTCACGTCAGCCGCCCAGACGCCGGCGAACCTGCACCATGTGAGTGTTGCGTAACCTGATCTTCGTCATCTGTCATCTGTCGAATCAGCCCGCAGGCAGCAGCCCCGCCTCAGCGCTTCGTGCGAAGAATCAGTGCGCGCCGCGCGCCGCGCGGCGGACGCCACGCCAGCCGACGGCACCTGCGCCGATCAACGGCCCCGAATCAGCGAGCCGCGACGGCGTGATGCGGGCTCCTCGGCTGTACGCGAGCCGGACGTTCTCATCAAGTGCGGCCTGGGCCGAGTGAAAGAAGGTCGCTGCGAAGCCCAACGTAACGGCACCACCGACGACCACGAGGGTCAGGTCGAGCGAGTTGCAGATCGACGCAGCTGCGCGGCCCACAAGGGTTCCCGTGCGCTGCATGATCTCGTAGGTCGGTTCGCTCGGCGGCCGGCCGGTGATCTGCTCGATGGCCAGGCCAGATGCTTCGGCTTCGAGGCAGCCTTGGGCACCGCAACCGCACCGACGGCCGAGTGGCTCGACGATGATGTGGCCAATGTGGCCAGCATTGCCGGACTCTCCATCGAGAAGTTCGCCGTCGAGCACGATGCCGCCGCCGATGCCGGTCGACACGGTTATCGCACAGAAGTCGCGCTGCCCCTGCGCTGCGCCCAGCCATCCTTCAGCCAACGCCAATGCCTTTGCGTCAAGATCGCCGAACATGGGCAGACCGGTCAGCTCTTGAAGTCGAGCTCGGAGTGGAAAATCACGCCACTCGGGGATGTTCACCGGCGAGATGGTCTCGAGTTGGCGAGTGACCGGTCCAGCAGCGCCGACACCGAGCGCACGAACTCGCGCACCCTGATAGACCGCCTGCTGCTGCATTTCGGTGACCAACGTCGCCAACAACGTGTAATGCGACTCCGGGCCGACGTCACGCTCCACTTCGACACGCGACCGCGCAATAAGCTCACCGCGTGCCGTGACAAGGCCAGCAGCGAACTTCGTGCCACCGATATCGACCGCCAGGATCACGTCGATCAGCGGCAGAGGGCCCACCTCAGGCGAATCTTCGGCGTCGACGGCGACCGGTTCGACCGCCTCGTCCGCCTGTTCGGGGTCAACCATGCACCCCAGACGGTAGCTTCTCGCGGAGGCGACCGGTTGCACAAGCTACGGTCACGCACAGCCTCAAAAAATTCTTGCGGTACTTCGGCATCGAATGTGCCGATGAACCATGGTTTGAACTGCGCGAATTTTGCGGGGTTCTTGACCCACCCACACTTCGTCATGACTCCCAACCCCTCCATCCGTCACCATTCGCCACTGAAACGGATTGGCGTCGTCGCAGCAGCCGCAGTGCTCGCTCTGTCTGCTGCGACAACCGCCGTGGCAAGCGTCGGCCAAGAGTCAGCCAGCGTCGTCCAGGAATTGGCTGGCGAGCCGGCGCCTCACAGCGCCACCGCCGCGACCGCGACCGCCGCCATCACTGCCACCATCACTGCCACCATCACTGCCACCATCACTGCCACCACCACCACCGTCCCGGTTGAGTCTGAAACGACAACCACGACCACGGTTGCCCCGACAACAACCCCGTCGACGACCGCTCCCGCCACCGTTGTCTCGACGACCATTGCACCGGCCCCGCAGAACATCACGATCTACGCCGACGAGATCGAGAACGTCATGGCAACAATTCGCTACATGGAGTCGCGCGGCCAATACGGCCTCCCGCCAAACCGGGGCAACGCATCGGGCGCCTACCAGTTCATCGGCTCCACTTGGGCCAACCACGGCGGCTACGCCCACGCCTACCTGGCACCCCCGCACATTCAAGACGAACGCGCCGCCCTCGACGTCGTCCGTTTCCTCAAGCAGTGGAACAACGACGTCTCCATGATTCCGGTGATGTGGTATTACCCACGGGCGTCTCGCGAACCAGCTCTGATGGACATCGTGCCAGTTCCGTCGGCAGGAAATGTGTTGACCATCCGCGAGTATCAGACTCGGTGGCTCGGGGTCTTTGCCACCATCTCCGGACAGCCAGTACAGCAGTCGCTGTCGCAGTCGTTGTCGCTCAGCGAAGCCATTGGTCGACTCGGCGCCCCACCGCTCCTCAAGCGCAGCAACGACGGCATCGCTCACGTGGCGTACCCCGTTCTCGGCCCATCACGTCTCGCTGCACCCGACTGCAACGCCCTGACAAACGGAGCCGGGGCGCAAGCTGACACGTCGATCTCGCGTGCTGACATCGAGGCCGCAGGCCTGTGTACACCGCAGGCTCCAGCCATCATCTTCGGAGTCAAGCTGCAGCCGATCCGTGCCGCAGCGGACGGTGTGGTCACCGCTGTTGACGACGAGCCAGGCTCCGATCAACCCATCACGGTGACGATCACAGATACCAACGGCCTCAGCTACATCTATGCCGGCTTCAACGACGACAATCAGGGCACCGCTGACGGGAACGCTCCTGACCATCTGCGCCTGACTGTGCTCGCCGAAGTGGGCCGCACCGTTCGAGCCGGACAGATCATCGGGTTCATGGGTGACACCGATCCGCTCCCCATGGGCGTCCGCGAAGACGTGCCGACTGACTCGACTGTCGTCATCGATCCCGACGCAATCGCCCCGCATCTCCGCCTGTCGATCATCGACTTCGAGGGCAAACCAGTTGATGCATTCGGCCCGGTCGTCGATGCCTTGTTCGGCTCAACCTGCCAGGCTGGCATCGGGCAGTGGTCGGTCCCAGCCCGAAGCACAACTACCGCAGCCGTCACGGTCGAAACCACCGACGACAACAACTCGGTCGACTCCGAATGGGTCATCACCTCGACCGGCCAAGTTCAGGCCAACGGATGGGGTGCACTGATCAGTCCGAGCAGCCAATGCACATGGATGCCGGCCCAACCGTACGGTCCCGGCGCGGGCGGTTCGGATCAAATACCTGGCAGTTGGGGCCGCAACCTCAAGCTTGCTGCCCAGGTATGGGTCAGCCTTGCTCTGGCCGGCGACGACACAATGCCGGCGAACTTCCTGCGCTTCTGACGTTCGCTCACCTGGTGACGCGGCGTGCGTCTTCGACGAGATTGATCTCGTAGAGCACTTCGTTCAGCGCGTCTGCCGCACTCATCGCGGAGAAGCGCTGCGGGTTCTCAGGTGTGCAGCACGATGCCACCGGCGCCAGAACGGTCCAGGGCCGGGGATGACAGAACTGAACGACGCTGTACCGCTCACCGGTGAAGCCGGGAGCAGCGACGACGCGATGCCAACCAATCGGAATTGCACCATTGGTCAACCGCTCGAGCATGATTCCGGTGTTGATGATGACGCCATTGTCGGGGGCAACTGCGTCGACCCACTGGTCGTCAACCTTCACCTGGAGCCCGGGTGCGGTTGCCCGCGGCAGCGCGGTAATCAGATTGATGTCGCCATGCTCCGCCGCCCACACGTAGCTCGGTGCATCGTCGTCGGAGGCCGGGATCTCGCCCATCGACGGGTACCGAATTGCCCGCGTCAGGGTTGGCCCGTCCTTGACCATGCCGTCGAAGAACGTCTCGTGGCAGCCGATGCCTTCGGCGATGACGTGCAGGAACCGGCGCTGCAGGTCGGCGATTGAATCGTGGAACCGGTACAGCACGTCGGTGATACCGGGCACCACCGACTCGGGCAGCACCTGATCAGGGTACGAGTGCGGGAAGCTCCGCTTCAGCGGGTGGCCTGGGTCGATCTCGCGAGCCCAGTTCAGCATCTCTTTCCAGTCAGGCGTGTCGCTCGACGCAGCAGTCTCCACGAGGAGGCCCGTGTATCCGGTCTGGCCGCTGGCGCCTCGTGCCGTGCTCTGCTGTTTCTCGTCAGGGGTCTTCTCAAAGAACTCCCGCAGCATGCCGTAGGCCGTGTCGAGAAGGTCTTCGCTGAGGTCGTGGCTGGTATAGACGAATCCGGTCGCGAGGCTGCGGGTCACCCCGTCGACAACGGCTCGCCGCTGTTCGGAGCTACCGCGCTCGAAAGCCAGGAGATCGACGTCGAGGATCTGATCGCTCATGATAAGGAGACTACTGCGCTTCCGAAGTGCCACGATCTGGCGAAGACCACTCTTGCAGCACCCACCGCGCCCTGGTCTCAGCGCAATCAGCACGCCGCGCCCGGCAACCACTATCCGCCAAGCTTGCCCTCGAGCGTGAGCGAGTCGGGCGCCAGCCCAAACACCGCTGGCAACGACGTCAGTCGTTGCAGGCGACGAAGTCGCCAACGCCGTCAGGCGCACCAGCGTCTGACAAGCTCCAGCCTTATGAGTGATCAGACATCTGGGCCGGCCGACCTCTTCGACATGACGGGGCGCGTTGCCATCGTCACGGGCGGGTCACGGGGACTCGGCAAAGAGATGGTGATGGCGTTCGCCGAGCGCGGCGCTGACGTGGTGATTGCCAGCCGCAAGCTCGACAGCTGCGAACAACTTGCGAGAGACGTCGAGCGGACAACCGGCCGCAACGCGCTGGCGGTCGCGTACCACGCCGGCAGCTGGGACGACAGCAACCGACTGGCCGAGGTTGCCTACGAGCAGTTCGGCAAGGTCGATGTACTCGTCAACAACGCCGGCATGTCGCCGCTCTACAAGTCGATCGACACGATCACCGAAGAGTTGTACGACAAAGTGCTCGACGTCAACCTCAAGGGACCGTTTCGGCTCTCGGCGCTCGTCGGTACGCAGATGGCCGCCACCGACGCAGGCGGGTCGATCATCTTCGTTTCCTCGATTGCGTCGCAACGTCCAAGCCCGAACGAGTTGGTGTACGGCGCAGCGAAGGCCGGAATCAACAACCTGACCTATGGGCTGTCGCGCACGCTTGGCCCGAAGGTCCGTGTGAACTGCATCGTGCCCGGGCCGTTTCTCACCGACATCTCCAAAGCCTGGGACCTCGACGCATTCAACGAGCGCGCCGCGCAGGCGTACGCGTTGGAGCGCGGTGGGAAGCCGAGTGAAATCGTCGGCGCCGCCCTGTATCTCGCAAGTGACGCGTCGAGCTACACAACGGGCGCGCTCATCGACATCAACGGCGGGCCGCGTTGAGCGCTGCAGGTTCGCTCGTCATTCGCAACGGTGACGCGCTGATCAACGGTGCGGTCGTCAGCGGTCAAGACATCCACGTCGTCGATGGCGTGATCACGTCCATCGAGCCGACATCTGCCGAGTCGGTGACGGGTGACGTCGATGCCAGCGGACTCCTGGCGATGCCCGGGTTCATCAACTCCCACACACATGCCGCGATGACGCTGCTGCGCGGAGCAGTCGAGGACGTCTCGGTGGAGTCGTGGTTCAATAACCACATCTGGCCAATCGAGGTGAACGTCACCACAGACGACGTCCAACTCGGCACCGAGCTGGCCTGCGCCGAGATGATCCAGGCCGGCATCACCAGCTTCGCCGACCACTACTTCCACGCCGACCGCGCCGCTGCGGCTGTCATCGACTCGGGGCTTCGAGCAAACCTCGGCATGACATTCTTCTCGAGCCAGGGGCCTGCCGGTCTGGAAACCTCGACGTCATTCGCTGCCGACTGGAACGGCGCCGCAGGTGGCCGAATCACCACGTCGTTGGCGCCGCACGCCACCTATACCTGCGACGACGCCGACCTGACTTCCGCAGCCGAGGCTGCCAGCACGCTGGGGGTTCGCGTCCACCTCCATGCCGCCGAAACGATCGAGCAAACCGAGTCGAGTCTTGCAGCACGCGGCATCACACCGATGCAGGTGCTCGCCGACACCGGCGTGCTCGACGCCGGCGTACTCATCGCGCACGGCTGCGGGATCGTCCCTGACGACATCGCGCTGCTCGCGCCCTTCGCCGATCGCATCGGTGTGGCGCACTGCCCAAAGACCTACATGAAGCTTGCCACGAACCCGCTCACACCAATCGGTGAGCTGCGTTCAGCAGGCATCGCCGTCGGCCTGGGAACAGACGGCCCGGCATCGTGCAACAGCATTGACCTGTTCGAAAACATGCGGCTGACGGCGCTGACTCAGAAGTTCACGCATCGCGATGCCACTCGGCTTGGCGTCGGTCAAGCGTTGGCGATGGCAGGGCCAGAGTCGGCGCGCGCTATCGGAAGTTCGGCCGGGCGGCTTGCCGTTGGCGCACCCGCCGACATCATCCTTGTCGACCTGACCGGGCTCCACTGCCAGCCGCTCCACGACCCGCTCGCCGCGCTCGTCTACTCCGCTCGAGCGAGCGACGTCCGGACCACCATCGTCAACGGAGTCCCCCTGATGGTCGACCGCGAACTCCTCACCGTTGACGCCGCCGAGTTGAGTGCCCGAGTCGCCGCCCGAGCCCCCCAACTCCTCGATCACGACCCGACACAGTCAATCCAGACCTACGCCCCCTGACGTCGTTCGTCTCGTCTCATCCCAGCCCCAACCAGCCCATCCAGCCCGGCCACTTTCGCGCGGGTCAGAAGTGGACATCGCTGCGGCTGTCAGAATGACGCAATGGCCCACGGCACTCACGACTACGACATCGACCCGCGCAACGTCGACATCATCATCGGCATCAACGACGACCTGTTGCCGCGCGAGAAGGCAATGGTCTCGGTATTTGACAGTGGCTTCATGCTCGGCGACGGCGTCTGGGAGGGCATCCGAGTCCACGGTGGGAAGCTTGCGTTTCTCGACGATCACCTGCGGCGCCTCTACGAGGGCGCCATGGGCATCGACATGGACATCGGTCGCTCCCCTGCCGAACTGACTGCCATGATCCAGGCCACGTTGGACGCGAACGACATGGGTGATGCTGACGGCGTGCACATCCGCCTGATGGTGACTCGCGGGGTCAAGTCGACGCCGTACCAGGACCCGCGTTTCACGATCACGCCTGCCACCATCGTCATCATCCCTGAGTACAAGACAGCTCGCCCACAGACGTTGACGCAGGGCGTGCGGCTGTACACCGTCTCGATCCGGCGCGGCCGACCCGACGTGCAGGATCCAAAGTGGAACTCGCACTCGAAGCTCAACTGTATTTCTGCGTGCATCCAAGCAACCAAGGCCGGCGCCGACGAGGCGTTGATGCTCGATCCGCAGGGCTTCGTTGCCACTTGCAATTCGACGCACTTTTTCATCGTCCGCCATCCCGATGGCCCGGACGGTCCCGCCGAGGTGTGGACGTCAACCGGCGACTACTGCATGCCGGGCATTACACGACGCAACGTCTTGCGACTCTGCGGACAGAACGATGTGATTTGGCGCGAGAAGAACTTCAGCGTGACCGAGTGTTACGGCGCCACCGAGGCGTTCGTGACCGGCACGTTCGCCGGCATTGCACCGGTGACCGAAATCGACGGGCGGACAATCGGCACCGGTGCCCGTGGGCCCATGGTTGAGCAGTTGCAGCAGTGGTACGTCAAGATGCTGGAGAGCCTGTGACCCGGATTGCCATGTGGTCGGGGCCACGCAACCTCTCGACAGCGATGATGCGCAGTTGGGAGAACCGGGCCGATACGGCGGTTATGGACGAACCGCTGTACGCCGCGTATCTCGCCACAACTCGGCTCGACCACCCGGGCCTCGACGAGATCGTCGCCGCAGGCCCAACGTCATTCGAGGATGCGATCTCGGCGTGCCTCGCGCCCCTTGCAGACGGCATCGCTGTCAGCTATCAGAAGCACATGGCGCACCACCTGCTTCCCGACATGGACCGGTCGTGGCTCGACAGCTTTCGCAACGTGCTGTTGCTTCGCGATCCACGACGGGTCCTCATGAGCTACACGAAGGTGCGCGAGTCCGTGACGCTCGATGACATCGGCGTGCCCCAGCAGGTCGAGCTCGCTCAGCGCTGCGAGCTCGTTGTCGACTCCGACGACTTCCTCACCGATCCGGTGGGCTACCAGCGCGAAATCTGCCGTCGTCTCGATGTGCCGTTCGACTCGGCAATGCTGACCTGGCCAGCAGGACCACGCTCCAGCGACGGCGTGTGGGCTCGCCACTGGTACTCCGCCGTAGAGGCCTCCACGTCATTCGGACCACCCCCGGCAGATCCACCCGCTCCGCTGCCGCCGCACCTCGCACCAATTGTCGATCAGGCGGTAGCGATCTATAACGAGCTGCGCGTGAACCGGCTCACGATCTGATTTTCAGAACCTGGCGGACAGTCACACCGGAGTCAGCTTGGTTTCAGGTCGTGGCATGGCAGTCGCTGAGTGACGATTGGCACACGAGCGCGGTCTACGGTCAGACCATGGAGATGCATTTCGCCACCATCTGGGAATCGATCGCTGACGTCATTCCCGACGCACCCGCCATCACGACCGGCGACACGACCCGCACATGGGCCGAGTACGACGATCGTGGTGCACGAATGGCCCAGGCGTTCACTGCTGCCGGGCTCGGGCCGGACTCGAAGGTCGCGCTGTTCATGTACAACTCGAATGAGTACATGGAGACCCACTACGGGGTGTTCAAGATGCGCGGCGTGGCGATCAACGTCAACTACCGATACCTCGACGAAGAACTCTGGTACCTCCTCGACAACTCCGACTCGGAAGCGATCGTCTTTCACGCTTCCCTCGCTGACCGGGTCGCCCGAGTCGCCCATCGGCTGCCCAACCTCAAGCTGCTGATCGTTGTCGACGACCTGCTCGAGGGCGAGGAATGGATGGACGTTCCGGGTGCACAGGCATATGACGACGTGATCGCAGCCAACGCTCCGATGGAACGAATCGAACGCCGAGAGGACGACCTCTACATGCTCTACACCGGCGGGACCACCGGGATGCCGAAGGGCGTCATGTACGCAGTCGGTGGGTCGACGGCGAGCCTCGCCGCCGGCGGCTTCCCACTGCTCGGCATGGATCTCCCCGAGTCGGCCGACCAGATGGCCCCCATGGTCAAGCAACTGACCGACGCTGGCGGGCAATACACATCGGTCCCTTGCGCCCCGGTGATGCACGGCACCGGCTGCTGGCTCGGATGGTTCATCCCGATGCTCGGCGGCGCACACATCGTCAACCTCACCGCCCGCAGCTTGAAGGGACATGAAGTACTCGAGACCGTCGAGCGTCACCGAGTCAACGGACTCACCATTGTTGGCGACAGCTTTGCCAAGCCGCTGATCAAGGCACTCGATGAAGGCAAGCCAGACGGCTCGGCGTACGACATGTCATCAATCAGGATGATCAACTCGTCAGGCGTGATGTGGACCACCGAGGTCAAAGAAGACCTCATCGATCGCATCGAGCAGGTCGTGCTGATGGATGCGATGGGGTCAACCGAAGGCTCGATGGGCACCCAAATTACCGCCAAGGGCTTGCCAACCGAGACGGCCAAGTTCACCAAGGGCCCGCTCGCCAAGGTCTTTAATGAGCACGACGAAGAGGTTGTGCCAGGCTCCGGCGACGTCGGCATGGTCGCTGCAGGCGGCAACGTGCCGCTCGGCTACTTCAAGGACCCCGACAAGTCCGCCCGCACGTTCCGCGTGATCAACGGCGAGCGCTACTCGTTCCCCGGCGATTTCGCCACAGTCGAGGCCGACGGCACGCTCGTGCTGCTCGGCCGCGGCAGCCAGGTCATCAACACGGGTGGCGAGAAGGTCTTCCCCGAAGAGGTCGAAGAAGCGGTGAAGCGGGTCGAGGGAGTCCTCGACTGCCTCGTCGTCGGCATCCCCGACGAGAAGTTCGGCAACGCGGTGACCGCTGTGACGTCTCTGATTCCGGGCTCTTCAGTCGACGCCGCCACCATCATCGCATCAGTCAAATGCGACCTTGCCGGCTTCAAGGCACCGAAAACGGTCGTGTTCGTCGACGAGATCCCGCGAGCCCCCAACGGCAAGGCCAACTACAAGGCCGCCAAGCAGATGGCCGAATCCAGATAGTTACGCATGGGGTCAGGCCCCTTTCGCAACTCTCTCTTTCAGAGCAACTTTTCGACGAAAAAGTCGAGGACTCTCTGGACGCTCGCCTCGTCGCGCTGTTCAGTCAGCGTCGAGTGATCACTCTTGGCCATGCTCGGCAGTTCGATCGCGATGAAGGCGTCGCCGAGCTTCTCCCGCAGCGTCGCGAATCGGTCCCCGACCAGCTTGTCGCCGGCGAACCGGAGACCGAGCACCTGGCAGCCGTCCTGAGCTCGCTGGACAATCGCTGCCTCGTCGTCAGGCGACAGGTTGAGGTTTGCGCCCCGCTCCTTCTTGCCAACAGCGAACGGCAACGAGGGCTGCGCAAGCACCGGCGCAAGCATGATGTCGTCGACCATCATCCCGAGTGCGAAGCCACCTGAGAAGCACATGCCAACGGCACCTATCCCAGGCCCGCCGACCTCGTTGTGGACGTTTCGAGCAAGTGCACGGAGCCAGGCGATGACCGGTGATGTCTTGTTCAACGCCATCGTTGTGAACTCTTTGGCGATGCAGATCTTGATCATCGACTGCGCCAGATAGATCGGCGACGGCGCCCTCTCGGGAGTACCGACGAGCGACGGCATCACCACAGTGAATCCGCGCTCAACGACGTCGTTTCCGAACTGTGCAACCAACGGCGTGATTCCTGGGATCTCATGGATCACCAGCACTGCGGGGCCGCTGCCTCGCCGGTACGTGGGGAAGCTCATCTCGGCGGCGCTGAACTCGCCAGGCGTCCAGCCGGCCAATACGCCCGAACGAATCGGCTTGGTACCGGCAGGAAGAGTCGGAGTTGTTTCGGTCATCGTGGGATCAGTTCTTGTCAAGGAGTTCGAGTGCAACAGCCGACAGAAGTTCTGGGCCTTCGCGGAAATTGTCGAGTGTTTCCTGGTCGACATCTTGGTCGCCCATCGCACCTTGTGAGTACCGGGCGAAGACGCCTTCGGAGATTACCGCGAGGCGCCATGAGGAAAACGCACGGTAGTAGTTGATGTTGCTCAGATCGCGGCCGGTGCGGTTGGCATAGCGCTCAAGCATGGCTGCGTAGGTGGGGAACCCGTCGAGACCCGACGGGTCATTGTGGCGGCCTTCGTCGGTGCCCGGGTCGGTCCAATACACGCCGAGGTAGCCGACATCAGCGAGCGGATCGCCGAGTGTGCAGAGTTCCCAGTCCAGCACTCCGGTCACTCGATCCCCGTCGATGAGAACGTTGCCGAACCGGTAGTCGCCGTGAGCGATCGAGACGCCGACCTGGGTCGGCAGGTTTGCTGCGAGGCGACGGGCGACTTCGTCGACTGCTGGCAGGTCGCGCGTCTTGGAGTTCTCCCACTGCGTGGTCCACCGTTTGACCTGGCGTTCGACGTAGCCCTCACGACGCGCCAGGTCGCCGAGCCCGATGGCATCGATGTCGACGGAGTGGAGGTCGGCGAGCACATCGATCAGGTGTTCACTCGCGACGCGCCGCTGCTCGGGGGTGGTGTGCTCCTCGGCCCGTTCCTGTGAGTCGAGCACGACGCCTGCGACATGGCTCATCACATAGAACGGTGCACCGGTCACTTCGATGTCACGACAGACGCCCAACGTTTCCGGCACCGGCACATTGGTCTGGCCGATCGCCGAGATGATGCGGTGCTCTCGCTCCATGTCGTGCGCCGTGGCGAGCACGGATCCGGTCGGCGGGCGGCGCAGGACATACTTCTGATCGTTGACATCTGTGACGGTGAAGGTCAGGTTTGACCGGCCACCCACAATGGTGTCGAACCGAAAGGGCGCCCCCGCGCCCGCAATATTGGCCACGAGCCAGTCGGTCACCCGGGGCACATCGATTCCAGCGATCTCAATCACCACCAGAACGTACCGGTCGGCTCCCCACGCACTGCAACCGACAGCCCAGGTCTCTGTGTAAGCGATAACAGCAACCGACGCAGTTTCAGCTCATCCACACGCAGCAAACGTGATGGCGATGCGAAGCTGAGCGGCGATCAGGTCGTCCGAGGCCAAGAAAGCATGAACCCGAGTTGGCCTTCGCCAACGAGAGGAGAGGGCTGACGCAGGAAACGTGATGGCGATGCGAAGCTGAGCGGCGATCAG
>NZ_JBDNIJ010000114.1:0-5835 GCF_041688325.1 Ilumatobacter sp. | reverse complement strand
TGAGACCGTTTCGGCTCACCTGCGCGCAGTAATGGTCTCCATTTCGGGAGATTGGGACCCTCGAACCAAAACTGAGACTGTCTTGCCTCACCTGCGCGCAGTAATGGTCTCCATTTCGGGAGGGCCGGGGTGCCAACATATTGATGGGTGTCGATGCAATCGGGTACGGTGCGGCTCGCTCATGAGTACCGCTGCTCCCCCACTGACGACTCGACTTCTCGCGGAAGGCATCGGGAGCGCGTTTCTTGTGATCGCCGTGATCGGGTCGGGAATCATGGCCGAGACGCTGTCGCCGACCGACGTTGGGTTGCAGCTCCTCGAGAACTCTGCGGCCACTGCAGGCGCGCTCATCGGGCTGATCATCATGTTCGCGACCGTCTCGGGCGCACATTTCAACCCTGCTGTCACACTCGTCGAACGCCTGCTCGGGCGCATGAACAACACCGCAGCTGCGAGCTACGTCGGAGCACAGTTGCTCGGTGGCTGCGTCGGCGCGGTGCTTGCCAACCTGATGTTCTCGGAACAGACGGGGCGTGGCGCCATCTTCCTGTCGCAGAAGAATCGCAACAGCGCAGCCGAACTGCTGTCGGAAGTCATCGCGATGGTCGGCTTGCTCCTCGTGATCCATGGGGCCGCACGGCTGGGTAAGCCCCATGTGGTCGCAGTGGCGGTCGGCGTGTGGATAGGCGGCGCCTATTTCTTTACGTCATCGACGAGCTTCGCTAATCCGATGGTGTCGGTCGCACGAACCTTGAGCGACACGTTTGCCGGCATCGCACCGTCGTCGGCCCCAGGCTTCATCGCTGCACAGTTAATCGGTGCGCTCATTGCCCGGGCCATCATCCCGACGCTTTTCCCCGCCGAACCAGCGGCCGTCTGATCGCCTCGACCCCACCGTGGGTGTGTCTCGTCCACCTGGAGTCATGATCAGGAGATCGTGGCGGTGATTTCCAGCGATGGGCTGTTGTCGAGGTCGGGCAGGCGCAGGGTCAAGAGCCAGGTAACGGCGACGAATGCGGTGGCGCCCCACAGGGCGACCGGCAGCCCACCCCAGAGGTAGAGCAGGCCCGACAGCAGGGTGCCGACGAGCCGCCCGACGGCATTGGCCGAGTAGTAGAAGCCGACGTCGGTGGCAACGGCGTCGTCGTCGGCATACGCCAGGATGAGGTACGAGTGCAGGGACGAGTTGACGGCAAAGACGATGCCGAACACGACGAGGCCGACCACGATTGCGGCGGTCACGGCGATGTCAGCAGCAACGAGCCCGGCGATCGCGGCAGCAACGACGCCGAGCCCCAGCGACCAGGTTCGAGCAGCCTGGACATCACTGGCACTCGAGCGGAGGATGCGGGGCGCAATCGACTGCACGGCGCCGTATCCGATTATCCAGGCGGCAAGGAATCCGCCGACCCCGTAGAACGACCAGTCGAGTTCGGTTTCGAGGAACACGGGAAGTGCCACGACGAACCAGATGTCGCGGGATGCAAAGAGGAAGATTCGCGCTGCGGCCAAGCGGTTGACGCCGGCCGACTTGGTGAGGATCGAACGCAACGGTGCTTTGCGTTTCGACTTCCCGATGTCTTCGTTGAGCATCAGCATCACGGCAGCCAGCGCGACGGCGACGAGGGTGGCCAGCACCCAGAGTGCTGCATCGAACCCGATTGACGCGAGCAGCGCCGCGCCGATGAAGAACCCGACGCCCTTCAGCGCGTTCTTTGACCCGGTGAGAATGGCAACGAGCTTGAATAGCGCGCCGTCTTCGGGTCCGGCAACGAACTTGACGGCACTCTTCGAACTCATCTTCGTCAAGTCTTTGGCGATGCCCGACAGTGCCTGCACGGCCATCACGAACACGACCGAGACCCACTCGGCCCATGACACCTGTTGGAACGTCAGTGCGGTGAGCGCAACGACCTGGAGCGCCAGGCCGGCCCGGAGCGTGAGGCCGAGGCCGGTCCGTGACCCCACCCAGCCGCCGAGCAGGTTGGTGACCACGCCCATGAATTCGTAGGCGAGGAAGAGGAACGCCAGAGCGACCGGCGAGTACCCGAGGCCGTTGAAGTAGAGCAGCACCAACATGCGCAGGGCGCCGTCGGTGATCGTGAAGGCCCAGTATGCGCCGGTGACGAGAGCGTAGCTACGAAGGTTCATGTGTGTGGCGGTGGTGTGTGGCGGTGGTGTGTGGCGGTGGTGTGTGGCGGTCGATCAGAGTGCTGCAGCGACCTTGGTGGCCAGGTCGGCCATGCGGAATGCGTAGCCGTATTCGTTGTCGTACCAGACGAGCACTTTGAGCATGCAGCCGTCGATGACCATGGTCGATGGTCCGTCGACAATTCCCGACCGGGTGTCGTTCGTGTAGTCGGCCGACACAAGCGGCCGATGTTCGAAGCCGAGGATGCCGGCGAGCTCGCCTTGCGACGCCTCGAGGAAGAGCCCGTTCACTTCTTCGACCGTGACGTCGCGTGACATCGTGAACACGGCGTCTGTCAGCGATGCGTTGAGCAGTGGAACGCGCACGGCGGTGCCGTTCAGCTTCCCGGCAAGCTCGGGATAAATCATCGTGATGGCCGTTGCTGATCCGGTCGACGTCGGGATCAGTGAGTTGAGTGCCGAGCGGGCCCGGCGCAGATCTTTGTGTGGCGCATCCACGATCACCTGTGTGTTGGTCACGTCGTGGATGGTGGTCAGTGCACCGCGCTCGATACCGATCTGTTCGTGCAGCACCTTGACCACCGGCGCAAGGCAGTTGGTGGTGCATGACGCTGCGGTGATGATGTGGTTGCTTGCTGGTTCGTACAGATGGTCGTTGCACCCCATAACGATGTTGAGGACGCCATCGGACTTGACCGGTGCCGCGACGATGACCTTCTTGACTCCGCCGTCGAGATAGGGCTGCAACGATTCGGCGGTCGTGAACCGGCCGCTGCACTCTAAGACGATGTCGACGCCGTGTTCAGCCCACGGGACTGCGCCGGGCGTGTCGTAGGCCGAGTAGGTGACCGCCTGGCCGTCGACGGTCATCGAGTCGCCGTCAGACGCGACGTTGCCGCCGTAGCGCCCGTGGACGGTGTCGAACTCCAGGAGGTGCGCTGCGGTAGCAGCATTGCCGTGGGGTTCGTTGACGTGGACGAGCTGGAGGTCGCTCCGACCGAAGAGGCCACGTACAGCCAGCCGGCCGATGCGACCGAAGCCGTTAATACCGATGCGAGTGGGGGTGCTCATCGGCGACGACCGTAGTGCTGCACCCGATCGGGTCGTGGTGAACGGCGAGTGAACCTTTCGCGTCGAGTGCTCGATCGAGCGCCCGGCGTCCGGCTTGCGTCGTGATTATGAAAGCGACTCGATGAACTGTTGAAGTTCGGCCTCGTCGACATGGGCCACCTCGGTCTCATCCGGGAAGCGCCCTTCCGCCACGTCGGACCGAAATGCGGTGAGCGCGTTGACCCGCTCGTCAGCGATTTGGTCGTACAGAGCGCCGAGATCCCCGTAGGCCCGGGCATGCCGCGGCGTGCGTGAACTCTCGCCGCAGATATCTGAAGTGAACAGGAAGACAACGTCAGCGTGGGGTCCAGACCCGAGTGAGATCGTTGTCAATCCGGTGCGCTCGTTGATTTCGGCCATCACCTTTGCTGGAATGAGTTCGCACTCGACAGCGAACGCACCGGCATCTTCGAGCTGCTGAAACTTCCGCCACAGGTTTGCGGCCTCGACCGCCGTCTTGCCGACAGCACGAACACCGCCGTACAACGTCGACTTTTTGGGAACGAAGCCGAGATGGCCGATCACCGGGATGTCTTCTTCGGTCAACCGGACAACGGAACTCATTCCGCGAGCGGTGATCACGGCATCGGCCCCATTGGACAGCGACTCGAGTGCGACGCCCAACAGTTCATCGACGGTCACTGCCCCGGTGAAGTCGATGGCAGCTGTGACGAAGACTAGCGATGACCCCTGGCGCACGGCCGGGACGTGTTCCGACATGCACACAACCATTTCAATACCGGCCGACTCGGCTGCGGCTGCCTCGTCGGCGGACGACGCAGTCACCTGGGCAACTTGCACGTTCTGAGCCTTGAGTGCGATAAGCGACGCCACCGTTACGGTCCGATCGGCTTCGTCACCGTTGTAATCGAGGATGCGTGGCATTGCTTTCTCTTATCACCTCAGGTTGTCCACGAGACGAATGAGCGCACCGGTGGCAAGAGCGGATGGTGCGCACTCGGAACTCAAAGCCGTCCGTTTTGGTGGTCCGTTTCTGGCACAGCGACCGGGTTCGACGACGGCTCGGATGCACCGCAGCAAACCGAAGGCGGTTCACCTGGCGCTGTCTCGTTGACGGATCGGGTGGGGTCGTAACGCCGCAGCCGCTGAGAGGGCCCCGTTTGGTGGTCCAGTTGTTGGGGAGTGTCTCAAACCGCTTGACAGGTTCCGATGTGAGCCCTACTTTGCCCCGAGGAGGTCAAGGTGATTGCGCAATCGTTCGATGCCAACCAATCACTGCCAGTCGTCATCGATCTCGGTGATGCCGACCGGTCCGATCCCGTTGGTTGGGCCACGCTTCAGCGTGATGTGATCGAGGCTGACCTCCATCGAGTCGGTGCGGTGTTGATCCGCGGATTCGACGTCCGGTCCGCCGACGAGTTCCGTGCCGTCTGTGCCGCGATCTGCCCACAGTTGCGCAACTACGCTGGCGGCGATTCGCCTCGGACCGGCGTGGCCGATCAGGTCTACACGTCGACGGAGTACCCGGCGCACCTCGAGGTGTTCCTCCACAACGAGCTGTCCTACGCTGGGTGGTCGCCAGATCGGCTCTTCTTCGGCTGTCTCGTCGCGGCCGAGTCGGGTGGCGAGACACACCTCGCAGACGGTCGCGAGATAGTGCGCCGAATGGACCCGACCGTACGTGACCGATTCGTGCAGCGAGGCGTCACCTACCTGCAGCATCTGTGGGACGCCGACGACGAACCCGGCATCGGAAAGTCGTGGCAGGAGACGTTCGAGACACCGGATAGCGACGACGTCGAGGCCTACCTACGTGGTGCCGGAATGGAGTTCGAGTGGACCGAAGCGGGGATTCGCACAGCAGCGACGCACCCCGCTGTGGTCGAACACAACGTGACGGGCGAGATCTGCTGGCACAATCAGGCTGATCAGTGGCACCGCGAGATCGAGGGCGTGAAGGTGTCCTTTGGCGGGACCGACGACGCTCGGATCGATCCGCTCACGGCCGGCGCCGACACGCTCGGCAACCACGTGACCTTCGGCGACGGTACCGAGATCGACGTCGCGGACCTGATGCACATCCGAGCGATATCACAGTCGTGCGAGGTCACTTTCCCGTGGCGCGCCGGCGACGTGCTGGCCATCGACAACGTGCTCGCGATGCACGGCCGCAAGCCGTTCACCGGTCATCGACGCGTACTGGCAGCCATGGGATGAGCGAGGTAAACGGATGACCGCACCCGTCGATCGACTCCGTCACGAACTGGCCGGAGCGTTGCGGCTTGCCGACCGCTTCGGGTTCTCAGAGGGAATCTGCAACCACTTTTCGGCTGTCGCCCCATCGGATGCCGAGCGGTTCCTGATCAATCCGCTCGGCCTCCACTGGTCCGAGATCTCTCCGGACGATCTCCTCCTGATCGACGGCGACGGCGAGGTGGAGGCGACCGCTCTGCACATCCATGTGGCGGGGCATCGCGCCAACCCGCGACATCGTGCGATCATGCACGTCCACATGCCGTACGCCACGGCGTTGACGATGGTCGCGGGTGGACGACTGGAAATGGCCCACCAAACGGCCGTTCGGTTCCATCGGCGGATGACGCACATTCCGTT
>NZ_JBDNIJ010000113.1:0-4293 GCF_041688325.1 Ilumatobacter sp. | reverse complement strand
GTGGGGCGACCGGGGCTCGAACCCGGGACCGAGGCATTATGAGTACCGTGCTCTAACCAACTGAGCTATCGCCCCTGAAAAACTTCTATTCGACCTCGACCTTGTCGCCTTCTCCGACAGAGTTGCGAAAGGGGCCTGACCCCAAACGTAACTAGGCGTCGGGTTGTTCGATGGCGTCGAGGAAGTCGCTGACGTCGGCCTCTTCGCCGCCGACGAGCCAGATAGTGAGTTCACCCGGGTTGTCGCTGTCTTCGTCGTCTTCCGCGTCTTGCCAGGGGAGCACCCCGTCGACAAAATAGCGATCGACGGTGATGTCTTCTTTGTCGGCGTCGACCGGCGCCACGATGGCTATCTCGACTTCGGTGTCTGGCGGTTGGTCGCTGAGAATGTCAATCAGTTCGTGAACTCGCATGGCTGCTCCCTGCCAGTGACTGGCGTGCTAGTTGAGGTATTCGCCGAGCCACGCCGGGGCGTGCTCGAGGAGATAGAGGCTGACGTGCTTGCACCGATCGAGGGCAGTGGTGACAGCGTCGTCTTGGTTCATGTACACGTCAGCCAGGTCAATGGTCATCTTGGCGACGATCGACAAGCTGCGCTCAGGAGCATCGGTGACGCTCGGGAACGAGTCGATTGCCGACACTTCCAGTGGGAGGTCCATTCCGCCGACGCCCGCGAGCTCGGTGGCCAGGACCAGCAGGTCTGGCGGCTCGGGGAGTGGAGGCAGCGTCCAGGTGAACAGCAGCGGGAATGTGAAACCGTGCGGCGGCGGATCTTCGATCTCGTCCAGCTTCATCACTTCGTCCTCGAACCCGAGCATGGCTCGCGGGTCGACATCGAGCGACAGATGGAGGTCGATCGGACCCGAACAGGCTTCTTCAGGGTGGAGGTCAACTTCCCAAAGTTGGCGAAGTGAGTAGGTCTCGACGAAGTGTCGTTCGTCGTGGACGTGAAAGCCATGGTCAATGGCCTGACTCTTCACATCGGCAATGAATCCTGCAACGTCGATGACTGCCATCGCTGCGGACACTACCGTCCCTGAGCGTGGACTCGACCAACGGCAGCACCGCTTCTCTGATCAGCACTGCTGACCAGGCAACTCTCGATCTGTTCGCAGTGATCTGTGACCGCACCGCTGAGGTGGTCAGGGCAAACGCTGATTGGGGTGCGTCGGGCTTGCGTGACGGGCAGTACAGCGTCGACCTTGACGTCGACGAAGTGTGTGTTGGCCTGCTCCTGGACGCCGGATATGACGTGCTGTCCGAGGAGTCGGGTGTGCAGCGCGCCCCGGGGTCTGATGGACGAAGCATTGTCGTGTGTGATCCGCTCGACGGATCGACGAACGCCAGCCTCGGGCTGCCGTGGTGTGCAACAGCGCTGTGTCACGTCGTCGACAGCCAACCGCAGGTCGCGATGGTGACGAACCTCGTGACGGGGGATCGGTACACCGCGGTGAAAGACAGGGGAGCGAATCGCAACGGCCGGCCGATCTTGGTCGGTGCCCCGACGCCGCTCGATGATGCGATTGTGGCCATGAACGGCCTCCCTGCTGAGCATTGGGGTTGGCGACAGTTCCGGGCAATGGGGGCCGCAGCGCTCGACATCGCGGCTGTCGCCCGCGGCGGATTCGACGGTTTCGTCGACACCACGACTGATTCGCACGGCGTGTGGGACTACCTCGCATCGGTGCTCATCCTCGAAGAGGCAGGCGGGATGGCCATCGACGCCTGGGGCCGAGACCTCACGGTGCTCGAACACGAAGCTCGGCGAACGCCGATTGCCGCGTCGAACCGAGCGCTACTCGACGTACTGCTTGCCGCCCGCAGCCGCTGAGCCCAGTCCTGCAACACTGTCACTGTGTCGCAACTTCCTCCCCCGACTCCGACCGGCAGAATCACGCCCGGCTGGTACGCAGACCCGTGGGACGCTGCGCCATGGCGTTGGTGGGACGGTGTGCAGTGGACTGCTCAGACAGCGGCGCCACCAGCGAGACGCAAGCCCCGCCTGCCGGCTTGGCTGAGCGTCCCGGTGATCATCGGCACGCTGCTGTCGATGTTTGTCGTCGTGCAGGTCGCGACCAACTATCCGATGGCAATCCTGCTCAGCCTGGCTCCCATTTTCATTGTTGGCCCGGTGCTCATCTGGCTCGACCGGGTCGAACCGGAGCCTTGGTCTGCACGTGTCCACGCCTTCTTGTGGGGCGCATTCGTGGCAACCGCCGTGTCAGGCGTCGTGAACGAGTTGGTTGGTGCCGGGCTCGGCTTGGGCGCCTCGCTCGTGATCTCGGCACCCATCATCGAAGAAATCATGAAGGCGATTGGCATCTGGTATGCCGTGCGCCGCAAAGAACTCGACGGTGTGATGGATGGCATCGTTTACGCCGGGTGGACCGCACTCGGGTTCGCGGTGGTTGAGAACTTCCTGTACCTCGGCCTCGCTGAGCAAGAGGGGCAATTGCTGCTGGTTTTCGTCCTGCGCGGTCTGCTGACGCCGTTTGCCCATCCGCTCTTCACCGCGTGGACGGGGATCGCGATCGGGGCGGCGGTGGCCAAGGGCAAGCCGCTTTTCCCGATGGTCTTCGGTGGGCTGGCACTGTCGATGCTGTGTCATGCAGCCTGGAATGGTGCAGCCTCGTACGGTGCTGAGATCAGCGGATTGGTGCTGCTGGGCGCGATGGCGATGTTCGTTGTCTTGTTCGTGGCGGTCGCGGTGACGCTGCGCAAGATGCGGGTCCGTGACCAACGCCGATTTGTGCAACTCGTGCCCTGGATGGCGCAGCGCTACGGAATGGCCGAACACGAGATCAGCGTGTTTGCCGACTGGAAGCAGATGCTGGCAACCCGCAAGCAGCTGACGAGATCGCAACGCCGGTACTTCGACGGCGTGCACTCAGCACTCGCCCGCCTCGTGCACCTCCACGACCAGCCCGGTGACACCGATCCTGGCACCGAGCAGGCACTCGCATCCCGACTGACCGAAGCCCGCTACTCGTCCAGCTCCTGATCGCGCCCGGCTGGCTGAGTACCGTCTGGCCATGACGACGACGCTCGACTGGTACGGCTGCGCAACCTTCGGCCTGCAGACCGCTGGACTGAACATCATGCTTGATGCATACATCGATCGGGCCGCGAACGCTGCGGGTCCATCGCCCGCGAGATCAGCGAGCGACATTGCCGAATGTGACTATCTCGTGATCGGCCATTCGCACTTCGATCATCTCTTCGGTGCCGAGGTAATCATGGCGAATACCAAGGCCACGTTGATCGGCAGCTACGAGACGGTACGTGTGATGGAAGGGCTCGGTGTCGCGCTCGATCGGATGTTGCCGGTCGCTGGCGGCGAGACAATCGAATTGGAGGGTGCGACCGGTCGGGCGACGGTGTCGGTGTATCCGAGCCAGCACAGCTGCGTGTGGTCGCACAGCCAGATGGGCCAATCCGACGAGGTGTGCATTGGCGACCTCGGTGTCACCCATCAGGAGCAGCGGGAACGGTTTGCCAAGCTGATTGAACATCTTGGCACCGCCCTTGATCCACTTGCTGTTGGGCACATGATGTCGACGATGGCCGAACACAGCGACCGCGGCGATGGTGGCGCGCTGGTCTTCCTGTTCGACCTGCCTGACGGCCGACTCTTTTACCAGGACACCTCGGGCCACTGGTCCGGTGTGCTGCGCGATTTGCGTCCCGACGTTGCGATCCTTGCTGCTGCCGGTCGAGGGAACATCAACGGCGAACCCATCCAAGGGTCACTCGCCCAGTTCATGGCGCAGCAGGTCGACATGTTGCGACCGAAGCAGGTGATCTTGAGTCACCACGACGACTGGCTACCCGGATTTAGCGTGCCAACCGACATCGAGCCGATCCGGGCCGAGATCGAGCAGACAGTGCCCGGTACCGAACTCCGCGAGATTGGTTACGTCGAGTCGAACGTCATCTTCGGCTGACGGGCGAGCGCGAAGGGGCCCGTGAGGGAGCGTCGGATCCCGTTGCGGGGATGGGCTTGAATCAGTCGACCGAACCGAAGTTCGGCGCTGGATCCCTGATTGACGCGCTCACGGGCCGCCTTCATCGTCGCGCCACCCCGGGCACAACGCAAGGGCCAGTTCTGTGTAGGTCGCGTTGCGGATTTGACTGCCCGGGCGGACCGATAGGCTTTCGCACTTGTCGGGCGCATAGCTCAGTTGGCTAGAGCGCTGCCTTTACATGGCAGATGTCGGGGGTTCGAGTCCCTCTGCGCCCACCCGATTACCAGGTGTTTTTCCCCTGGTAGGGGCTCGGTGAGTACCAGGCGGTG
>NZ_JBDNIJ010000112.1:0-2567 GCF_041688325.1 Ilumatobacter sp. | reverse complement strand
AGCCTTCCAGCGAGCCATTAGGTCCGAAGCCTGCGATCTCTAACCAGCACGACAGCCCAATCCCCAACAGCTTTGCCTTGGGGTCGGCGCGCCGCTCCGCTTGTTCAGCGCGTACGGCGTCGTAGTCGATGATGCGGAGGCATTCGGCGAGTGCAGCATCGAAGTCGCCAGAGTCATAGACGACAGCTTCGTTGTGCGTTTCGTACGGGAAAGCTGATTTCGGAATGAAGTTTCGGCGACGGACCTCGGCCGGGTCCAGGCCGGTTCGTCTGGCCACGACGTCGACGATCCGCTCGACTGAGAACGTTGCCTCGGGTCGACCGGCACCCCGGTACGCGGCCACCGGCGTCGTGTTCGTCGTGACCGTACGATATGACGCCTCGACCTTTGGGATCCGATATGCCCCGGCAGCCATCCAGGTCGTCAGGACGGCAAGGCCAAGACCGGTCGGATCGGGGTAGGCGCCCAGATTCTGGCTGACGACGAGGCGCAGTGCTTTGATCTTGCCGCTGTTGTCGAATCCGACATCGATGTCATGGACCTGATCGCGGCCCGCCGCCATCTGCACCATCGCCTCGGATCGTGTCTGCGCGAACTTCACCGGTCGGCCGAGCAGCTTGGACAGGACGGGTGCAACGAACATCTCCGGGTACCAGACAATTTTCGAGCCGAATCCCCCGCCGACGTCCGGAGCAATCACCCGGCAAGTGGTCTGGGGAACATCGAGCCATGTCGCCAAGTTGTTGCGCAGGTGATGGGGTGCCTGAGTCGTCGCCCAGACGGTCAAGCCGTCTGGTTTCCAGTCGGCAAGCACCGCAACCGGCTCGATCGGCACCGCCGCACAACGCTGGTTCACGATGTGCAGGCCAGCTCGCTGATCGCACCGTTCGAACTCGCGCTCAAGATCCTCCAGCATGGGCACGACGGTGACCACATTGGAACCGTGATGCCCAAACAGCGGCGTAGCGTCGGCTGCGGTCGCGGCCTCGATCGATGTCATCACCGGCAACGGCTCGTACTCGACGTAGACAGCACTCACTGCGTCGGCTGCTGCGTATCGGTCCTCTGCGACGACAATCGCAACCGGCTCTCCGGCGAAACGGACGGTGTTGCGAGCAAGGACCGGTCGTTCGAAACCCGGCAGTCCCTGCGGCAGATCCGGGTAGTCGACGAAATCGGCAGCGGTGTACACCCCGAGCACTCCGTCGATCCTCAACGCCTCGCGCCCATCGATCGATGTGATTCGCCCGTGCGCCTCGATGGACATCACGAACTCGGCGAACACCGTTCGGGCCGGAGCAAGGTCGTCGACAAACGTGCCGGTACCGGTGAGAAGCCGCGGATCTTCCTTGCGAAGCACCTTCGCGCCGACCAAGCTCATCTGATTCTCCTCGTTGTGGTGTCGTACATTGTGGGCTCTCGTTTCACTTCGGCTTGATGTGGTGGCCCTCGGCGTCCTCGGGGTCGTACCACCATTCCTGCACGTTTTCCTTGGAGCGGTCGGTCTTGGGAGTACCCCAACCGAGCAACTTGCCGAGGAAGTGCTCGGGGCCGCTCTCCTCGCGTCGCCACCACCGACGCTCGCCACCGTGGACGCTTTTCCGATAGAAAGAAAATCCAACAGCGACGATCAGTGCGACACCAAAGAACAGCGCTTCGATCCATGTCGTGCCGACACCAGCGAGTTGGAGTCCTTTGACTCCAGACTGCAAGACGAAGACGGCGAGGACGGCGCCCCACACGTTGAAACGACGTTTGAACTGAGTGGAGCCGAGGAAGGCCGCGGCAAAAGCCGGCAGGAGGTAGGGCGAACCCGATTGCGCCTGGGTCGAGCCGAACTGGGCGGCCAACATGACACCACCGATCGCGGCGAATACGGCCGACGTGACGAGCGAGCCCCAGACGTAGCGGTCAGTTTGCACCCCGGCGAGTCGAGCTGCCTCGCGGGCGCCGCCGGTGGCGAACAAGTACCGTCCGACTGCGGTGTGTTCGACAATGAACCACAACGCGAATGCCAGCACGATGGCCAGAATCACGGTCTTATTGAGGCCCCATGCAAACTCTGTAGCGAGCGACTTGAACGAGTCAGGAAATCCGAGGATGGATCGGTTGTTCGATCGCCAAACTGCAAACGCAGTCAGGATCGAACTCATCCCCAGCGTCGCAATAAAGGAATCGATACGTATTTTCACGACGAGGAACCCGTTGACATTGCCGACAACGACCCCGACCAGCAACGCTGCCGCGATCGCAACCGGATACGACCAGCCCTGTTCGACCATTCCCCAGCCAGCAACGACCGATGACGCCGAGATCGTGCCCGCGATTGACAGGTCGAACACGCCAGCGGCAAGTGGGACCAGCAGGCCGAGGGCAACAACGACCAGGATCGCGTTTGCATTGAGCACGGAACGATGCGTCAACCAGGTGAACCACGTCTCGGGCACCCACGTCATGAACACGGCCCAGATGAGCGCATAGAGGTAGACGACGCCGATGTTGCGTGGATGGAACATCTTCCACTTGATGGGCGAGCGTCGCGTGTCGAAACGGCTATCGATCTTCTT
>NZ_JBDNIJ010000002.1:0-7700 GCF_041688325.1 Ilumatobacter sp. | reverse complement strand
TATATCAACTTTGTGTTGCGCGGCCACCGGTTGATGCCGGAAGGTCTGACGGAGACAATTGATATTCTTTGGGACAACGTACTCGGCCTTGCCTCGCCGGAGTGGGTGCCGACGACGCAAATAGTAGCCGCTCCCTACTCCTGGATGTATGCCCGGGATACGGGGCGAGAGGTGGCTTCGGCAAGAGGTATGAACACACAAGAGCTCTTGGAGCAAGCAGCCACGAAGGTTTTTGCCGAGCGCGGGTTCCTCGGATCGCGTATGATCGATATCGCTACTGCTGCCGACGTGGCGCACGGCACTGTCTACAACTATTTCGACTCAAGGTTCGATGCGTTTGCCTCGGTGGCCACGATTCTGTGCGACCGCCTTTTCGATGAATTAGCGGCTGGCCCGAGGGGGGCTGCAGCGGACGATCAGACGGGACTTCTGAGGCAAGTGGAAGCTGCGAATCGCATTGCCGCAGACTTTTACCGAGCCAACTCGGCGTTCATTGCGGCATTCGAGGAGTTTGCAACTGTCGACCAAAGTTGCGCCTCGGTCCGACTCATGCTTAGGGATCGATTCGTCCGTGGGGCGGCGCTCAGCCTCGAACGGTTGCAAGTCGCGGGGCTTGCCGACCGGCGCCTCGATCCATGGATGGCGGCTGACGTGCTGGTCGCGATGCTCGAGCGCACGCTGATCAACTGGGTCGTTGTCGACGATTCGCACGACACTGACTCCTCGTTGACTCAGATGTCGCAGCTTTGGGTACGAGCGGTAGGGCTTGACCCACGAAGATAACTCCAGGGGTTGACATCAGGATCACAAAATGAGAGACTGATACAGATCTCAGGATCTGAAACTCCGGTGTTCGCCGGCGCAGTGGGGGAATCGGCCGATGATCGGCCATGGGGTCCGCCATACGTCAAACCCTTCGGGTACCCCGGCCTGGCATGGAGGAAATTGTGTCGAACAGCGTGAGCGTTTCTGCCGAGATGTCTGCAGCGGTGTGGAAAGTCGAAATCGCCGTCGGCGAAAGAGTCGCAGTAGGCGATGTGCTCGTGCTCCTCGAGTCCATGAAGATGGAAATTCCCGTAGAGGCGCCCTCTGCAGGAGTCGTGGTGGAGGTCCGCGTTGTGCCCGATCAGTCGGTGCAGGAGGGCGACATCCTCGTCGTGATCGACGTCAGCGCCTGATATGGACTCCGTCGTACTGGATTTATCGGGCGACCCAGTCGAGGCGTTTCGCAAGAAGCTCGATCCGGGCAGCTTTTCAGAGGTCGGGCCGTTCAGCCACTCCGATCGCGCAAAGCTCGCTTCGGTACTCCCCAAGGAGCGGCGACGAGCGTACGACGGTCGCCAACGAGCAGCCCTCGTACTCGATGAGGTTGTCTTCGAAATCGGGCCGGCCGACACGAGATGGGTGCGGCTCGACCGAGTGTCCGGCTCGCCAATCGCCGGATCCCGCCGCCCGAAGTACGACGGCTCTCCTCCTGGCCGACCTGCTGAGAGCATCCTGATCTGCCCGTCTCGAAGGGACACTGTGTGACCATCAACCGAGTACTCGTCGCCAACCGAGGTGAAATAGCCGTCAGACTCATCCGCGGCCTGCAGGACTTTGGAATCAAAGCCGTGGCGGTTCATTCAACCGACGACGAGCCATGCGCTCACGTACGTCTGGCAGACGAGGCCCGAGACCTTGGGGCTTCGGGTCCCCGGGCGTATCTCGACATCGAAGCTGTCGTTCAGGCCGCCGTAGCGGCGGGCTGTGACGCGGTGCATCCTGGCTACGGCTTTCTGAGCGAGAACGCTCACTTCGCCCGGCGATGTGCCACGGCGGGGATCATGTTCATCGGTCCCAGTCCCGAGATCCTCGACCTCTTCGGTGACAAGATCCGGGCGCGGGGGCTTGCAGATGAACTTGGCATTCCCATGCTGGCTGGCACGAGTGAAGTCACCACGGCGGAGGAGGCCGAAAGGTTCTTCTCCAGTCTGCCGACGAACACCGCAATGATCGTCAAAGCGGTGGCGGGCGGTGGTGGCCGCGGCATGAGGGTCGTAGAACGGCTCGAGGATGCAGCGACCGCTTTGAAGCTCTGCGCTGCAGAGGCGAACGCCGCGTTCGGACGTGGTGACGTCTACGTCGAGCAGTACCTTCCGCGGGCTCGACATGTCGAGATCCAAATTCTCGGTGATGGCACGGGCGACGTTGTACATCTCGGAGAGCGCGAGTGCAGTATTCAGCGGTCACACCAGAAGATCGTTGAGATTGCCCCGGCGCCGGGAATCGATCCCAAACTACGTCACCGTCTCTGCGCGGCGGCGGTTGAAATGGCGTCCAAGGCCAAGTATGGCAGTCTCGGAACCTTCGAGTTCCTGGTCGATGCCGACCATTGGGGCCCCGAGGCACCGTTCTATTTCATGGAAGCCAACCCTCGCCTGCAGGTCGAACACACCATTACAGAGGAAGTAACGGGTCTCGACTTGGTGGAACTGCAGCTACGGATCGCATCTGGCGAGACAATCGTTGACATGGGGCCTGCCGTGCGCGATGTCACGATTTCCGGTAGTGCGATGCAGCTGCGTGTGAACATGGAGACTGTCGACGCCAACGGTTCGATTCGCCCGAGTTCGGGAGTGATCGAGGTGTTTGAGCCACCGACGGGCCCCGGTGTGCGTGTCGACACGTTTGGCGAGTCCGGGTTGTCTCTCAGTCCACGGTACGACTCGCTGCTGGCCAAGGTCATCGTGCGTCACCGGCACGATGACCTGCGCGCGCTTGGTCATCGTGCCGAACGCGCGTTGGGCGAATGCCGGATCGTAGGACTTCGTACGAACATACCTCTGCTGCAGCGCTTCGTTACACATCCAGCGTTCCTCGCAAACGATGTCACAACGGGCTTCATCGCCGCACACGCAAATGAGCTACTCGTGGCCGAAGAGGAGCCGATCGTCGATGCGTCGATCGCTCCGACCGGCACTAGCGCTCTCGATCCTGCTGATCCGCTCTCGGTGCTCCACTTTGGCACCGGGAAAGGCACGGTGTCGGCCACACCGACGGACAGAGCCGGACGTGTACCGGTGACTGTACCCGAGGGCACGGTGGCAGTTCCGGCGCCGATCCAAGGAACGATCGTGTCACTCCTCGTCGAGGTAGGTCAAGAAGTTGGGCTGAGCACCGCAGTCGCAATCATTGAGTCGATGAAAATGGAGCACGTTGTGACTCCAGCCGTCACAGGTTTCGTCCGCTCGTTTGCTGTTGGGCTCAACGAGAATGTGTTCGAGGGCGAGCCGCTGGTGTTCGTAGAGCCCGCCGATGTGGAAGTGGATGATCTCGCAGGTGTGGTCGAGATCGACCCTGACCACATCCGCCCGGACTTGCTGGAGGCCATAGATCGGCACGGGTTCGGCCTTGATGAGAACCGGGTCGAAGCGGTGGCGAAACGTCGGTCCACTGGCAGTCGCACGGCCCGCGAAAACGTTGAACATCTCATTGACGAAGGAAGCCTCATCGAATACGGACCGCTCGTCGTCGCCGCTCAGCGAGCACGACATACCGAGGAGCATCTGATTCGGGCCACCCCTGGCGACGGAATCGTCGGGGGTGTGGCCACGGTCAATGCTGAGTTGGCTGGCCCAACCAGGAGCCGTTGCGTTGTGATGTCGTACGACTACATGGTGCTCGCCGGCACGCAGGGACTTCAAAACCATCGGAAGAAAGACCGGCTGTTCGAAATTGCCGAGCGTCAGCAGTTGCCGGTGGTGGTGTTCGCCGAGGGTGGGGGTGGCCGCCCGGGCGACACCGACGGCACCGGAGTAGCAGGGCTCGATTGCCTTGCCTTTCTGTACTTCGGCCGACTCTCAGGACTCGTCCCCTTGGTCGGCATCACAAACGGGCGTTGCTTTGCCGGAAATGCCGCTCTCCTCGGATCGTGTGACGTGGTCATTGCTACGAAGAGCTCGAACATCGGGATGGGTGGACCGGCCATGATTGAGGGCGGTGGGCTTGGTATCTATCGGCCCGAGGAAATTGGGCCAGTTGAGGTCCAGGCCTCCAACGGCGTGATCGACATCGTCGTCGAAGACGAAGCTGAGGCCGTCGAGGCTGCAAAGAAGTACCTGTCGTATTTCCAGACTCCACGTGAAGATTGGGAGTGCATCGATCAGCGTGGTCTCCGGTCCACCATCCCGGAGAACCGGTTGCGAGCGTACGAAATCCGATCGGTAATCCAGGACCTGTGTGACGTCGATTCGGTGCTCGAACTGCGGGCCGGTTTCGGTCCCGGGATGGTTACGTCCTTGGGCCGTGTGGAAGGCCGGTCGGTTGGAATTGTGGCCAACAATCCGCTCCATCTCGGGGGAGCAATTGATGCTGACGGTGCTGACAAGGCCGTGCGGTTCATGAAACTCTGTGATGGTTTCGACATCCCGATCCTCTTTCTTTGTGACACCCCAGGAATAATGGTGGGCCCCCAGTCGGAGGAGACAGCCAACGTTCGCCACGCTGCTCGCATGTTTGTCAACGGCGCGAATCTTGACGTGCCGTTCTTCACAATCGTGCTGCGTAAAGGGTATGGCCTAGGTGCGCAGGCGATGGCGGGCGGCAGCTTCCACGCTCCGGTCTTCACCGTCGCGTGGCCGACAGGCGAGTTCGGCGGTATGGGTTTGGAAGGGGCGGTGAAACTTGGCTTTCGCAAAGAACTTGAGGCGCTGGACGACCCCGCCGAACGCAAAGCTCTCTACGACAAAATGGTCGCAAAGATGTATCAGCAAGGTAAGGCCGTCAACATGGCTGCTCACTTTGAGATAGACGGCGTGATCGATCCGGCCGATTCTCGACGCTGGATCGTCGCTGGCCTTGATACCTCTGAGCGAAAGCCGTTCAGCCGCGATGGGAAGAAGTTGCCATGTATCGACACCTGGTAGCCGTGGACCGGCCGGGATCTACAACGAGAGGGGCTCAACCATGGGTTTGAAGACTGGTGAACGGATTTCGTTGGATGACCTCGGTATCGAGGTGATTGTCACGGCCGGCGGGGATGGTTCCTTAACGACGGAGGTTTCCGAAGAATCGCTCCTGCCTGGGAAGCGGTTCTCATGCGAAACATGTGGCGCCCAGGTTCTGATCCTGGGGCGGGGCGCTGGCCGCCTTATCTGTCACGAGAGCCCAATGGAGATTCAAGAGCCGAAGAAATCCAAGGCTGCGGACTGAGAACGGGCCGATGCGCTTCTCTGCCATCGAGGTCCGGCGTCATCATGACGGACGGGCCGCCGAAATCATCATTCCGGGTGGTGAGTTCAACATGCGCACAGCACGGGAACTCGTTGTTGCCATTGAAAGACTTCGAGAGGATCGCTCTCTTCGGGTCGTGACACTCGGCGCCAAGGGCCCGGATTTCTGCACTGGGGCAACCCCGGATCTCGACCCGGTCGCTCTCGCAGCGGATCCCGTCTCGATGCTCTCGCAGCTGCGAGTCCCGACGATTGCGGCGGTTCGTGGTGCGTGTCGTGGCGTGGGCACCGAACTGATACTCGGCTGCGATGTCCGCCTGGGAACGCCTGACATCCGGATTGGCCTGGCTGTCGATGGTCCGATGGGAGAGCCGCCATGCTGGGGTGGGTTGGCCCGCCTTCCAAGGGCGATCGGGTCCGGGGACGCTCTGCGCATGCTACTGCTTGGGGCGGAGTTCGACGCCGAGGTTGCACTGCGGCGGCGGCTGATCCACGAGGTCGTCGACAGCGATGACGACGAGACGTTGCAGGAATGGATCAAGCGGCTTGTTGCGGCTGCGCCACTCGCCGTGGAGTTGGCCAAGGAAGTCATGCACCGGGGCATCGAATTGCCCCTGGCCGAGGCCCTTCGCTTGGAGGGAGACATGAACCATTTGCTGGCGACCACAGATGACCGGGCGGAGGGTTTACGCGCTTTCTTTGAACGCCGACCAGCTGATTTCGCCGGCAGATGAGTTCCGAGGTATTGATGCCAATCAAATGTGAAGATCTGCATGCTGCTTTGCTGGAACGGCACTTCGCACTTCCTGTCGGCACTTTGTCGGCTGGCTGTCGCGTCGCCACAATGCTCACTGCGCAGCTGTTCGCGATGGTTGGTGTTCGGCCTGCGCTCTCCGCGCCGGCCGTGCTGGCGCGTCTACTGGCGGCCGGATTGCTCGATTCCGCATCCGTTGAACGGCCCGTCGTGGTTGGTGACGGACACGTGCACGCTGATCTCCTGCCTGAGGACGCCGAGCTTTTTGCTGCGGTCCTGCATGCCGAAGGGCAGGCTGGCCCGGTAGCGGTTGCTGAGGCAGCCCAGGCGTGCCGGTTAGCGGTCACCCCTTATCAGCCCGCGGGACTCGTCGCGCAGCGAACGCTTGCCGACCCGGGTATACCTCGCGCGAAAGATGCCGCTGCCTGTCGATCGTCACGACCACCCGTCATCATCGACATGACGACGATGTGGGCGGGGCCGCTCTGTACAGACCTGCTCGAGCAGTTGGGGGCGGTGGTCATTCGCATTGAGCCCGCCTGCAGGCCTGACGGGCTCCGGGGGGCACCGCAGCTTTATAAGAGCCTTCATCGCAATGACCACGTCGTAGATCTCGATCTTCGTACGGCGGGTGGCCGCGCCCGTTTCGATCGGCTGCTCCACCATGCCGATCTACTCGTCGAGTCGTTCTCCGAGCGTGTGCTGCCCAATCTTGGCTACGGACCTGAGAAGCTTGATGCGCTCAACCAGCGTCTTGGCCACCTCGCGATCCGCGCCTTTCCGGCCCACTCCCATCGTAAACGTTGGGTGGCCTACGGCGGTGGGGTACACGCAGCCAGCGGACTCGGTTGGGTAGCCGGTCGTCCAACGCCAGCGGCCTTCGCATACCTCGATCCGCTGACGGGTCTCCGGGCAGCAGAGACGGCCCTGTCGATGCTTTCGGCGACAGGTGATCATCGGCGAGCGACAGTGTCGCTGGCTGGCTCCGCTGCGCTGCTGCGTGCCGACCCGATCGATGACGTTCCTGGATCAGGCCCGGATATCCAGATGAGAACCGATGATCTTGAGTTGCTCCGTCGATCGGTGTCTGAACCGCTATGGGATGGGGGGTTTGCGCTGTGGTGAGTACTCCTGCGCGTGTCGAACTCATTCTTTATGAAGGAGTTGCAACCATCAGCCTGAATCATCCACCACTCAACATCTATGACCTCGAGATGCGTGATTCACTTATCGATGCGTTAGCCGGTGCCCGGGACTGGCCGGATCTTCGTGCGGTGGTGTTGCGTACCTCGATCGAGCACTTCGGTGTCGGCGCCGACCTCTCCGAATTCGGTAGTGCCGCGCACAGTCTTGAATCGCGTCGGATCCGTTGGGACAGGGATCCATGGCGCCTGCTGCGAAATATGCCCGTGCCGGTGATCGCATGTCTTCGTGGTTATGCATTCGGCAGTGGATTCGAGATGTCGTTGCTGTGCGACCTGCGGATAGCGGCGGTAGACGCGGTGCTGGGGCTTCCCGAGATCAACGTGGGCATGTTGCCAGCAGCGGGCGGCACTCAGTCGCTGACTCGTCGCTGCGGTGTGCCAGATGCATTCGACCTCGTGCTCAGTGGGCGCAGGATCGACGCCATGACCGCCCACCAGCTCGGCGCCGTCGATGAGGTGGTCGATGATCCCGAGACGCGAGTTGGTGAGATCTGCTCCAGGATCGTTCAACTCGAGCGCTCGGCAGTG